>JAMIQD010000267.1:0-1505 GCA_035914755.1 Pseudobdellovibrionaceae bacterium
GATGCTTTTGAAAAGCGTTTTTCAGAAATCCTTGGGGTTAAGTTCTCTCTTTTAGTAAATTCGGGATCTTCTGCAAACCTAACGGCCTTTAGTGCAATGACGTCACCGCTACTTAAAGAGCGTCAAATCAAAAAAGGTGACGAAGTAATCACCGTTGCGGCTGGATTTCCAACAACAGTCAATCCAATCATTCAGTATGGAGCCGTTCCTGTTTTTGTGGATATTACGGTTGAGGACGGGACTTACAACATTGATGTCACTCAATTAGAAGGGGCTTTGAGCTCAAAAACGAAGGCCGTGATGATTGCCCACACCCTTGGCAATCCCTTTAATCTCGAGGCTGTGAGCGCGTTTTGTAAAAAACATAATTTGTGGTTGGTAGAGGACAACTGCGATGCCTTGGGATCCCGCTACAATGGCAAGTACACTGGAACCTTCGGTGATCTTGCGACGAGCAGTTTCTACCCTCCACATCATTTGACTATGGGAGAGGGCGGCGCCGTCTATACCTCCAATCCACTCCTAAAAAGAACAGCGGAGTCCTTTAGAGACTGGGGGCGTGATTGCTGGTGTCCATCGGGTAAAGACAATACTTGTAAAAAACGATTTGGATGGGATTTGGGGCAATTGCCCAAAGGTTATGATCACAAATATGTCTACAGTCATTTCGGCTATAACCTAAAGGTCACAGAGATGCAGGCGGCAGTGGGCCTGGCACAGCTTGATAAACTCGAAGCTTTTAGCGAGAAACGAAGACAGAATTTTAAGTTCCTACGAGAATCTTTATCTGGTTTGTCGGACTCTTTGGTGTTGCCAAATGCAACGCCAAATTCAGATCCGAGTTGGTTTGGCTTTTTGTTAACAGTTCGTGATCAAGCTGGCTTTTCTCGTGACGAAATTGTTCGTCATCTTGAAGATAATAAAGTTCAAACGCGCATGCTCTTTGCTGGCAATATGATTCGTCAGCCGATGTTTGATCAGTTGCGAGGTTCATCTGCATACCGAGTGGCGAGCGAGCTTAAAGAAACAGATCGAGTGATGACGAATACTTTTTGGATCGGTGTTTACCCAGGAATGAAGCCTCAGGCTCTTGACTACATGGTGGATACGATTCGCAATTTTGTGAAAAGCAAATAAAATGAGAGCGCTACTAACGGGATCTACAGGCTTTGTTGGGCAAAATCTAGGGCCCTATCTGCGAAGACGTGGATGGGAACTTGAGACTATCGGGCGGAGTGACAATGGCGCTATTATTGAAGAAAAAATAAAAAAATTTAAGCCGAATGTGGTTATTCATCTGGCGACTTTATTCAAGGCTGAGCATCAAGTTGAAGACATTACGAATCTCATTCAAAGTAATATTACTTTTGGAACTCAAGTGGTGGAGGCTATGGTTCGCCATGGGGTCTTGAACTTGGTTAATACCGGAACCTTATGGCAGTACTACGAGGGGCAGAGAGAAGTCCCTTCGTCTTTGTATGCAGCGACAAAATCAGCTTTTGAAT
>JAMIQD010000268.1:0-3681 GCA_035914755.1 Pseudobdellovibrionaceae bacterium
GACCCAAAAAATAAGAATCGAAGACCTTGGCAATGCAATCAACTTTGTCATCACCACAACTGCCATCAACATTAAAACCGATAGAGAAACACCATAAATAACCGTGTAAATAATCTTATCATCCATATAGCGAATGACCGCGCGGTACAGTCCAAAGCGAATAAATATCGGCACTGTTACAAAGGGAATAACAAAGAAGACCCACCAGAATTGCGAAACATCCGGGGCAAAAGTCCCTAGCCGTAGAGCCACCGCAGACCACAAGGCCAATGGCAGCAACACCACGTCGCACATAAGCATTATGAGAATTTTAAACTTTCGAGGGAGTTCGGCAATTCGTAAAAACATAGGCCGATCATGACATACGGGGCGCTGCTCTTCAACAAATAGGCACCCGTTCGCCCATAAGTTCTGACATGCAGGCCACTGTTAAACGTCGCATTAAAGGCAAATGAAGTTCTCAATTGCATGACAAATCCATATACTGCCCGTCTATGGTAAAGCGACTTTTTGATATCGCGCTAGTTTCTCTATTGTTATTGGTTTTTGCAATTCCTCTTGTTTTGGTGGCCTTAGCTGTAAAACTCACCTCAGAAGGGCCGGTGATTCACTGGTCCAAGCGCGTGGGCAGACACAACAAACTCTTTTTGATGCCAAAATTTCGCTCAATGAAAATCAACACCCCTCAAGTGGCAACCCACCTGCTCGGCGATGCGCACAACCACCTGACCCCGGTCGGAGGTTTTATCCGCAAAACAAGCTTAGACGAATTGCCTCAATTATGGTCCGTTCTTGTCGGCGACATGAGTTTTGTTGGCCCCAGGCCGGCTTTGTTTAACCAAGAAGACCTTATCAAACTGCGCACAGAACTAGGCGTAAGCACTCTTCGCCCTGGCATTACGGGGTGGGCACAAATCAACGGTCGTGACGAAATCCCCATTCCGGTCAAAGTAGAGCTCGACAATTACTATTACAAAAATGCATCGCCGTGGATGGACATCAAGATCATTTTTCTAACAGCCTACAAAGTTTTTAAAGCAGAAGGCGTTCAACACTAATGACAAAAAAGATTCTCAATAGTCCTTGGTTTTATTTTTTTCTGAGCCTAGCTCATCAGGCATTAATTTTTAGTTTTGGCGACTTCCCCCAGCTTTTCCCTGATAGCGGCAGTTACTTCACCGGAAACGCGCAAAGGACCCCTGTTTATCCTCTTATTCTGAGCGCCTTTCAAAATCCAACAATTGTAGCGATCCTGCAAATCCTTAGCTTCTCGCTCGCCTCCGCGGCGTTTTATATAATTTGCAAATATGTTTTTGAAAAACTCCAACTGCCAAAATTTCAAAATCTCTTTGTCTGCGGAGCAAGTCTTTACTTTGCAACCAACTTTGAGCTGATTCAGTTTTCTCCCACAATTTTGACCGAAAGCTTCGGCATTAGCTTCTTTATTTTTTACTTCTTCTCCATACTCAAATGGAAAAAATCTGCCGGCACGAGCAAGCTTTATTTTTTGCTATCCTTTGTCTTTTTTCCGATCCTTTTAGTGATGTTACGACCCAGCTTCATTCTCGTCCCGGCGGCAACTACTAGTTTTTTCGTACTGAAATATCTTTTAGAAAAGCAACGACGACTTTTTGTTTTTTGCCTGACAAGCCTCTTTATTTATTTAAGCGCAGTCCAGGTGTATGCCTACTGGAACCGCTCCCGGCTGGGGCATGTGGGAATTTCAGATATTCTACAGCACCAAATATTAGCCAACTACATGGCCCGCGGAGTTTTGATGGAAGAGGCCTTTAAGCCAGCCGCCTCACCCGGCCTTCGCGCTTTTGGAGAAACCTATGCGATCACCAGCCAAGACCCTGCACTCAAGGACTCTCAGTATTCACTCTTTGATAAGTGGCAAGAGATGAATCCTGGCAAGGATCTATACACAGAGCTAGTTCTCGTAAATAAAGAACTTCTTAGAAACAGGCCTTTGAGCTATGTAAGCGCCGCGCTCAGAAACCTTTCAACTTTAATCGATGGGCGAGCAAGTTTTAACTATTACCCAGAAATCAAAACCCGAGGGACCTTGTCCAAAATTTATTTTGGCGTGCAGTTCGTTTTAGATAATATTTTTTGCATCTTGTGGTTTGTAGCTTTGTTTTATTTCTTATTCACGATCAGATCGAGATCACTTTTTTGTTTAGAGCATTTGATTTTCTTAGTGATCGCAACACAATTTCTGACCATTGGATTTCTCGGCTATAGCGAGCTGCGCCGCCAATCGATTGGAGTCGCAAGCATCCAAATGCTTTTTGTCTTTATGACTTGGGCTATTTTATTAAAAAACCGCCACCAGAAAACTTAAAGCTGAATGTCTTTTGCCCAAGAATGTTGATCACGATACCACTGAATGGTCTGATCGAGTCCCTGATCGAAACTGATCTGCGGCTCCCAGCCTAAAAGCGCCTTTGCCTTTGAGATATCAGCCCAGGTTTCTTTGATGTCCGCCTTATGAAAGACGCGGTTGTCGATCATGGCTTTTTTCTCGAGGCGAGCTTCGATCCCAGCAATGACGGTGTTCAAACTGATGGGATTTCGCCCCCCGCCTAAGTTCATCACTTCGTAGCCGAGCTCTTTAGCCGCCAAGATAGTGCCACGAGCAATGTCCTCGACAAATGTAAAATCACGGGACTGAGCCCCATCACCAAAAACCTCTAGGCGCTCACCTTGATCAACCCACTTAATAAATCGAAAGATCGACATATCAGGACGGCCAGCGGGGCCAAAAACGGTCAAATAGCGAACCACGGACACATCGATGCCATACAAATAGTGATAAGAATACGCCATCACCTCCGCCGCTTTTTTCGAAGCCGCATATGGAGAGATCGGAGTGTTTACTGCTAAATCCTCAGTGAAGGGCATCTTTTGTCCAGCATACAAAGACGAGGTCGAAGCCAACACGAATTTTTTTATATTTTTTCTTTTCATCTCTTCGAGAAGATTCAAGGACCCCATTGCGTTTGTCGTCATATAGACATGGGGGTTTTCCATACTGTAGCGAACACCTGCCCTGGCGGCGAGATTAAAAACAACGTCAAATTGATGTTGATCAAAAAGTTCGCGCAGGCCTGACTGGTTTTCAATATCAAGTTTTAAAAACAGAAAACCTTTTTTGCCATCGAGCTCGCGCAGTCGATATTGCTTCAAGCGCACATCATAGTAGTCATTCATATTGTCGATGCCGACAACTTCCACGCCCTGTTCGAGCAAACGTGCGGCAACTCGATTGGCGATAAAACCCGAAACTCCGGTAACCAAAACTTTTTTCATAGACGTCCATCCACCATTTCGCGAGGCAAAAGACCCTTCACATCATAAATAACATGCTTCGCACGAGTCAGCTGCTGCCAGTTGAGATCTTTAAATTCATTGTGTGCTACCGCCAAAACCACGGCAGTATAGTCCGCCAACTTTTCAAGACAGTTTTTATCAACGGGCTCAAGACCATACTCATGGTGAACCTCTTGAGGAATGGCATGGGGATCGTAAACATCAACATGGCAACCAAACGCTTTTAGTTCTTGAATGACATCAATCACTCGGCTGTTGCGAACATCGGGGCAGTTTTCTTTAAAAGTTATACCCAAAATCAAAACTTTGGCATTATTGACGGTCAGATTCTTTTTGATCATGAGC
>JAMIQD010000269.1:0-2092 GCA_035914755.1 Pseudobdellovibrionaceae bacterium
ATTAAGATACGACTGAATCGCAGTTCTAAAGTTAAATCGAAACGTTCTGGCGTTATAGTACCCGGCTCTATGTGATGCGTCCTGAACTGAGTCCGCAAAAACTAGCAACTTTTTAGTTTCACGGGGATTCAGCTTTGATAGGAAAAGCTGACTATTGACGACGCTTGAAATCGTCGTCGTTCGGCTTGCTAGAAGTCGCAGACTATCTCTGGACTCACATGAAGGACACTGCCGCTTATCGCGCTTATGCTCCTCAGAAAGACACTCCCAGCGCCGAAAGACTTTCCACGCTGTCAGGCAGCTAGGACAACTGCTGTGCTGTCGTTCACCAACTGCCTCATGAGAGAAGTATCCACATCCGGGACAGATTTTAATTTTATTACTCAGGACTTCAGACATTTCTTGCTGCTCTGCTGATTCCATTTCTCGCCAAGGAAAAAGATACCGAACCTGCGAGTCACCCTTTGCATACTTCTCGTATATCGTCTGAATATCCCATTCAAAATCTTGAGAACGCGTGATAGCCGTCAAATAACCCAGCTCGCCACACTCTTCACAAAACACCGGCGGAAGATGCCTTGTCTGATCAACAAGTGATTTTTCTTCCATCCATCGAAAAACAGGTTTGTCGTAGTCAAGTGTTGCTAAGAGTCGCCGAAGTTCTCTCAGCCAAATCTGGACTCGCACCGAGAAAAGGGGAACAGATCGACTTTTTCCGCCGACTTCGATCTCTTTCGAACTATGCGCAACAAGGCCCAAAAAACTATGGAGTTGCCGATTAGTAATCCCAAGTTGCGCCAAAAGATCTTCTTCAGTTTTGGGCTTACCGTCGAGCGACTGGAGAATCTTTTTGGTAAGTGGATGAGCTTTAACCTTAGCACCCAGTTCCACCGTAGAACCGGGTTTCGAACCAAACCAGAGGAGAGATTGCTTTTCAATGTACTCAGTTAGTGCTAGCTCACCAAGAAACTCCAGTTCAGAAGAGTCGTCCGGCAACTTATTCGGTCCTTTAACCACGCCTTTAAAAACTTCTTCGACAGTCTCCCTAGACTCTTTAATGATTGCCTGTTCATCAAACGGCTCACCGAATAACTTTCCAGCAAACCGACGCAATATTGTTGATCCTTCAATACCAGACAAGAGCGTCGCAGAAGTACCAACGCAAGTAACTTTACCCTGATCCAATTTCAACTTTGCTTTGAGTCGGCGTATTAAAAGCGATACGTCACTGCCTTGGGCTCCATCGTACGTGTGCATCTCATCCAGTACTAAGAATTGAAGCGATGAATCTTCACCTACAGCACCGGCCCAGAGCCGCTCGAACTCAGGCTTCATCAAGAGCAAATCGAGCATTTTGTAATTCGTCAGTAAAATGTCAGGAGGACTTTTAATAATCGACGCTCGATCATCGATGATGTGTGCTGCCGTCATCGATTTATGGACAATTCGCTTTTCGCCGGGATCTCGATCTTCACCGACGAGAATTCCAGCTGTCACGTTTCCATTAAGTTCGGGGTAACTAGAAATCACCTCAGCTATTCGTCGAGCCTGATCGAAAGCCAGTGCATTCATCGGATAGAGGACTATCGCTTTGATGCCAGGCTGATTCGCTGAGTTTTTTCTTAAGCAATGATCTAAAACCGGAAAAAGAAAGCACTCGGTTTTTCCAGATCCAGTACCGGTAACCACCAAAGTGCTCTTGGGATTTTGCGCTCGTGATGACAAACGCTCGAATGCCTTTAGCTGATGATCGAAGGGACGAAATTGCACTTTCAAATCAAATAATTCAGCGGAAATGTTCGCCGAAGATCGGAACGGCAACTTAACGTCAATGTATGGACCACGAAACAAACCACGATCAGATCGAATGTATTTGTCGAACGCATCGACAAATCCCACATTCTTGATATTGAATGTTGTTTTTAGATAGCTGATGACATTTTCTTTGAGGTGTTGGGCCAGCGTGCTTGGTATTAGAGTCTCGTTCATTACCAGCCTCTCTTTAGGAAGTAGTTGTAGGCCTTCGTCATTTCAAGTGCGCGATCGTATCCAACCGATAGGTCGTACATCGCAAGCACTGGAAATAATATCT
>JAMIQD010000270.1:0-17272 GCA_035914755.1 Pseudobdellovibrionaceae bacterium
AAAAGCCGTTCGCGAAATGGTCAGAGATTTGCAACTTTCTATTCTTGAATTTAAGAGCGAATTCAACGCCACGATTTCTCAAGTCGGCCTCACCGGAGGAACTTCTGGCATTAAAAATCTTGGCCCCTTTCTCACTCAGCAATTAGAGCTCCCCGTTAATAAAACGTTCCCTCTGGATTTAATTCCGAATGTTCTCTTCGAACGAAACACTAAAAACGACACCATCTATGGCCTTGCTCTTGGCCTTGCAATTGAGGGCCTTAAAAAGCCGCGCAATCCGGCCATTAATTTTCTTCGCAATGAATTTGCAAAGCAAAACAACTCCATGCGCAACCTTTGGGACAAGTGGGGCCCCTCGGCCCGCATTGGGGTTGCCGCTCTTGTGATCTTCTTCGGGTACTCTCTGCTCCGTGAAAGTTTCTCAATGACTCTTGCTGAAAAGGCCGACGAAGCTCTGAGAACACAGGCAAAAAATGTTGCAAAGCTAAGTGCGACCAAGGCCACCGACAGCAACATAAAAAAATACATCCGTGAGAACAAAAAAAGAGCCTCCGACCTTAAGACGCTTGCAAACGTCGCCTCAATGAACTCCGCCATGGATATCTTAAAAAAGATCAATGACACCACTCCTGCGAAAAATATCCTAACTCTCGATGTAAAAAGTGTGCAGATCAAAGATTCAGAGGTTTCCATTTCTGGTTACGTCAATAGTGTTAACGAGGCAAACGCTCTTCGACTTTCTCTGGTGAACATCGCTGCGGACGGAAAAGTCACCAGCCAGCCAACAACCATGGCCGCCTCAGGAAAAACAAGTTTCTTATTTAATTTCAAAGTCGATCGCGGCATTACTAAGAGCATTCAATAGGTGGCAGAATGAATTTGGATGATTTAAAAGACAGCCTGAAGTCACAATTTAGCCAAATTTTCGCACGCATTGAAGAAAGTTCTTTCTATAATCAGATGAAAGACCGCTTCGAAAATCTTACGCCCTCTCATCAGAAGCTAACTCTGATGGGAGCGGGCGCCCTAGCCGCCCTTGTGGTTATTTCGATCCCTTATTCTTATTACTCGACCTCTTCGGATTATATCTTTGAATTCGAAGAAAAAAGGCAGCTTATCCGCGAACTTTTAAAAGTCACACGCGAGTCTTCGGAAGTTCCTGACATCCCCACGGCTCCAAGTGGAGAAATCTTACGCAGCACGATTGAAAATCAACTCCGAATGGCCAATCTTTTGCCCGAGCAGATGAGGAGCCTTGATGTCACCGCGGCAGAAACTAACCTTGTCCCTAAAAACCTTCTTGAAACCGGTCTGCGAGTCAGTCTTGCCAAGCTAAACCTGCGCCAGATCGTCGACATCGGTTATAATATTCAGAACATCAGCACCAGTGTTAAAATGAATGACGTCAATATCTCAGCAAACAACGAGGACCCGCAGTACTTTGATGTCGAATTTAAACTAGTAACCCTCGCAGTTCCTCAGTTTAACCAAGAAACTCCTTCTGACGAAAAAGAAAAAACAAAAAAGCCCTTCAACAGAGGGAATCGCTAATGCAGACCTTCAAAAAAGCCCTCAGCGTCCTCTTTAATTCAAAGTTGAAATTTTTTGTAATGATTCTTTCGACCGTGGCTTTTTTGTTTGTTCTCTTTCCCTTCAATGACTTGGGGGATCTGGTCTCAGCACAAGTCGCCCGGCTCACCGGGAATACGTTATTTTTGCAATTTGAAGATTTAAAAATGTCTCTTTTTCCAACCCCGGGAATGAAATTTCAGCAGGTCTATGTCGAGCCCTCCGGCTTCGCGGGCGTGTCGGCTAGAGAAATCAAATTTGCCCCCTCAATCACAGGGATTATCGCACAAAAACCTTACGGCTCCGTAAGTGCGAAGGGACTCTTCAAAGGAGATGTTTGGATCAACGTCACCTCGGGCTCGCGAGCAGAAAGTGGCCTTGAGAGGCAAAAACTTGAGATCAGCGCGCAAAAACTCAGCCTCCAAGATCTTCATGATGTAGCTCGTTTGCCCGTGATGATGAAGGGAAGTCTCAACTTAGAAACATCCGCCCTCATTGATTTAACCCTGTCAGAACAACCCGATGTTGATGTGAATTTAAATATATCTCAATTCGAACTGCCCCCTGCGAACGTCATGACTCCAATGGGCCCCCTCACCATGCCCGACCTGAAGCTCTCGAGCATCGAGATCAAAGGCCGCCTCGCCGGCGGAAAGCTCATTATTGAAAATGGTCAGGTCGGCAAAGACGGCGATGAGCTGCGGGGATCTATCTCTGGCAATTTGGATTTGTCGCTAGCCAACGTCGGCGGCGCGGTGACTCCGGTATTAGGTGGATATGATTTTAAATTGGACTTACGAACCAAAAGAAATTTTCAGGACCGAGCTGCCCTTTTCTTATCTTTTATCGATAACTATAAAACAGCGACTCCCGATGGAGCTCAGTACAAATTTCGTGTTTCGGCGACGAGCACTATGATTCCACCGACAATAGGCGCCGTGCGTTAGTTCGTCTTTTGGATCAGAGTCCCGAATTCTGGATATTGCCCCACGCCATAATAATATGAACTCATAATCGCCCCTGGCCCTTGCTTTGCTTATTTGCCAGGCAATGCAGGGAGCTTTTTGAAGTCTTTATTGACAAGGTTCCCTCTAACTACAAAAACAATAGTGTCTATTATTGGAGGGACTATGTCTGGTGTAAATAAAGTGATTATCGTCGGCCGCTTGGGTGCTGACCCTGAAGTAAAGGCTGTCGGACAAGGCAGCACGGTGACTCGCCTGAATGTTGCTACGAGCGAAAGCTGGATGGGCAAAGACGGCCAAAAACAAGAGAGAACTGAGTGGCACCGCATTGTCGTGTGGGGCAAGCTCGCAGAAATTTGCGGAAAGCATTTGAGTAAAGGCCGTCAAGTGTACGTAGAAGGTCGCTTGCAAACACGTCAGTGGGAAGATCAACAGGGGCAAAAAAAGTACACGACTGAGATCGTGGCGAACACTGTTCAATTCTTGGGTTCTGCGGGCGAACGCACAGCAGATAACAGCTCCAAAGCAGCTTCTAGTTCTGAAGACTTCGGCTTTCAAGATTTCGGACCAGAACCTAGCTTCAACACCAACGACGACATTCCTTTCTAGGACTTTCGAACATTTTTTTAATAAAAGATCTGTTTTAAACAAATGGGTCTTTTATTCTTAAGTTGATTGGGCATAGAATTTCATTCTATGCCTCGTTTTTTTCTACTTCTACTTTTAACCGCTCACCTAACAGCCTGCTCGCTCTACAGCTCAGCGGGACGCAAGCAGTTCGAAGAGAAGGCCCCGAGCAACATCATCCAAACCTATGCCTTTTTGGGATGCCGAAATCTTGGCGTCGCCGAGACCTGGATAAAAGAGGAATTTCTTTCGGCAACAAGCGAATTAGTCGATATGACTCCTGACTATGAGGTCTGGTCAAAACCTCTCAGAGGCACCTCAATGGAAATCACAGTTTTATCAAAACCAGAATCTAGCGATCAAAGTGGCACCCAGAGCTGCGTGTATGAATTTTCATCTCTTACAGAGTGGAACTCTCATAAAAAAGCCTTTCTTATGGAGCTTTCCAACAACACCGCCGAGCTCGACTGAAGTCCGAAGCTTCATTGCCATGCCTCTGTTTATGAAGGACACTACGGGTAGGTTTTCAATGGGGGCTTTTACGCATGAAAAATTTAAAAACGTCCTTCGTTTTTTTCATCCTTATCCTTTCCAATACAGTTTTTGCGGCCTCAGTCACAGCTGTCAAAAACAATAAAATTGCAATCAATCTTGAGGGACAAACCGCCTCGCCAGGAACCGAATTTTTTGTTGTCAATGCGAGCGGAAAAAAAGTCGCCATCGTAAAGATTACTCAAGTCAAAGGCGACAAAGCCCTTGCTGAAATCAGCAAAGGGACAGCTCAAGTTGGATACTCTCTACAGCCCCGCAGCGGCGGTGGCGGAAAATCCAGCTCTGCCGGAGCGACCTCTTCTGACAGCTACTATGATCAAAAATTGAACTCCCGCGCTCACACCGGAAACTCCTTCGGAATTATTGGCGGCTACTTGCTGAACTCAATGACCGCCTCATTCACCGGTGGCCCTCTTGGAGCCACCTACCCCGTTACTGCTAGTATGTCTGGTTCAGGCTTCGGCGCCTTGGGTTTCTATGATTATGCGATTTCACCAAAGTTTGTCCTCAGAGGCATGGGCGGAGTGGAGCAATACAATGTTATGGGCTCCATCTCAACATTTGATTGCTCTGCAACTGCAGATTGCAACGTCAAATTGATGTATCTCTCTATGTATGGATACGGACGCTACAATGTCCTTGAAGGCGACTACAAATGGTGGGTCGGTGGTGGCTACGGCTACCTCTACGCCATAAGCAAAGCCAGCACCGTTCTACGATCCGAACAAATTTCAGCCAACCAAATCTTTGTTTTTTCTACAGGGATAGACATCCGGCTTTCGCCAAAAACCTATATTCCTGTATCTATAGAGTACGGCATGTTCCCAAATTCCGACTCAGTGAAGGCCTCGATTATTTACCTCCGCGCCGGCTACGCCTGGAATCTTTAACCAAACAGGATATTTTAAGAATTCGACAAGATTTGGTTAGGCCGTTCAATATTTTGACAGTCGAAATGGCTTAATATCGTATTCACCGTGGCCTTAGAATTGCTCAGTTGGCTTGCATGACATTTTGCAAACTAGTTCTGACGACAGCTCTTTTGGCCAGCCCATTCACGGCAAGCGCCTCATCTCGAATGAGCTGCAACAGGGTTTTTGCCAGTGAACTCGCACATTATAAAACCTATATTCGTCCTATTCCAGAAAATGACTTTCTCGTGTTTATGCGCTCAAATCCAGCGGCAAGCTTAGCCTGGTTTAAAGAGTACCTCCCGAAGTCCTCAGAGGAATTAAAATCTCTCTCTAAAGAACATGGCTATATCGGTGGCGACATAAAACCAGACAACGTCGACGTGGTCCGCATCAATGACAAGCGCTCCATTGCGGTTATCGATTTAGATGATGGTGGTGTTGGTCCACTTGTCGCCGATCTATTTCACTCTTTGGTATATAACCGAGTGTGGCCGACCTCACTTTCATACAAAGAAGCCATCAAAGCCTATCAGGACGGATTGAATGGAAAAGACCTTCAAAATGTCGTTACGCTAAAGCAAATTTGGAAGGACAGAAGTCACAAAGAATACAATTACGAAAAAATGGCTGGAGACCAAGAGACGTTCTTCGCTTCGCAAAAACTTTCTTCTTTTGAAAGCGCCGACCCGGCAGCAAAATCAATTTATCAACGCATCGAGAAACAGCTTTTGAGTGAAATTAGATCAATCGGTGAAGTTATTTATTTTGGAGTCAGAGTAAAAACCAGTGGTGGAAGCATGGACATCCCCAGATACACTTTTCTGATAAAAGACCACAAAACTCAGGACTATAAAATCATCGAATTTAAATACCAACCGAGCCCGTCCGTGGCAGTTCTCGGGTCCGAACAGCCCTCCCACGAAGTGAGAATAAAAAAGCTCATCGAATACTATAAGCCCGCAGGCGACACCGGAAATATTCTCGGAGTTCTGAAAACACCAGATGGAGATTTGCTTATCCGTGAAAAATTACGTTCAAACTTTGATGCCGGCAGCATACCCGACTCTAAAGGGGATCAAGATACGTATCGCTCCTATATGCTTCACATGTTCCATATGATAGGTGAAGTTCATGCGCGCCAAAGCCCGAACTACGCAAAAGAGTTCAACAAAAGCTTTGATTTAATTGAGCCCGAACTAAAAACTCTAGTCGACGATCATGTGATTGATTTTAAAAAAGAATTCGAATCATTTGCCCGCGACTGACGCCACTCTCCATCGCTTTTTCGTTGGAAAACGAAAAAGCTGCTGGTAATAGTTCCTTATGGATTCACACTATCACAAAGTTATGAAGGCACGCGAAGACGTTAAAGAATCTGGAAGCAGATTGTATTTTGGCTACTCCGGGGTACTTGATCGCAAGGCATTTGAACAGTGGAAACACGAGCACAGTTATCAGTTTTTTGAACTTCCAGAGGGCGAAATCGCCGCCGCTCGTGGTTATGATTTGATTTTTGATTTTCCTTCGAGGTGGTGGGGTGGCCGCGTCGCCGGACTTTGCGAAAAAAAGAATTCAATGGTTTTCGGCCGCCTTTATGAAATCCCCAATGTGAACTGGCCAGTGATTCAACACAAAGAAGGTGTCGTCACGGGCATGTCTGTAGAACTTAAAATAAAAGTCGAAGTGAATGGCAAAGAGGTTGAAGCTTATACCTTTACCACATCACCTCAACGAGCAAATACGACCGGCCCGGTCAGCGAACGTTATGTCGAAGCCCTGATTGATGGCGCGAAACAGGCGGGACTGCCAATCGACTATGTCCATAGTCTGCGTTCAAAAGCAACTTAAGGACATTTCCCACAGTGAGTCTGTACCACGTGATTTAAAATCTGCAACCCCGTGCCGATTTTATGCAAAAAAGAGTGGTTGTTCGGAACAAAATGAAACTGTGGATGCTTGGACCACAAAAATTTTAATTTTTGATCAAGAGCAACCGCTTCGCCGAGCGTTTCGCTTCGCATAGGATTGCCACCTTCGATCGAAATCCCTCCGATCGCAGCTGTTTCAAAAAAAACAACTGCATCATATCTTTTTAACTCTGCTTCGAGTGTCGTTCCCATATGAGAAAAAAACTCTTCAGAGGGGCCAGGCCAGTAAGCGGCACCATCGACGGTCCCTCGATCACACAAGAGAACACGGTTTTTATACTCTTCTGCCTTAATCGTCTCTAGATTTCTTTGCACATGATAAATCGCTTGCTGGATAGAGCGACGGATGATTTTATCTTCGGAACGCGGAAAGCCCCCTGCGTATAAAATCGTGGCTGCTTCTGGAACCACTGCCACTTTTTCTCCCAGTTCGCGGCGAAACAGGTCGGCGGCAGTGGTTTTTCCGCCGCCAGGGCCTCCTGTTAAAACAACTCGGTGACAATTATTTCCTGACATGTATTCTCCCGTTACCTTCTAGTGAAGAACTCGAGTGACGCCTAGAATGCCTTTAATTTTTTGCAACTCATAGATGGCGTTGTTGAGTTGAGTAGCGTCTTTTACACTGACCTCAAAGTTACAAATTGCTTTTTTATCTTTGGTTGTGCGGATCTGAGCAGACTCAATATTTATCCCCTGCACAGAGAACACTTCCGACATCGATTTTAACAGCCCTGGCACGTCGTGACTGACCACTCGCACCCGCACCATCCGCTCCTGCCCCTCTTTGGCCTGTGCGCCTGTCCACGCCACATCCACCTTGCGGAGCTGGTCCATCTCAAAGGCCTTTGGGCAATCTGCCCTGTGAACCGTTATCCCCCGGCCACGAGATATAAAACCGCTGACCGGATCGCCCGGAATCGGATGGCAACACTTTGCAAAGTGAACTAGCACATCATCCATCCCATCAACACTAATCAGCGAATTGCTCTTGCGGGTTTTTTGTGCGGCGGCTTTAACCACTTTTTCCATAAAAGTGGCTTCTTCTGTCTTCGCCGTTTCTTTCTCGACAGACTTCGGCGACACTCTATCCACCAAATGTCGTGGCTCTAAGCGGCCGTAACCCACCTTCACATAAAGTTCGTCGACATCCCGCAAACCATTTTCTTTTAAGAATAAATCATATTCAGGCCCTTTAAGATGTTTCGCCGCTGCCATCCCAAATTTGCGAAACTCTTTTTCAACCAAGTCCTTACCAAGCGTGAGCGAACGACGACGTTGCTCTTCTTTGACATACTGACGAATTTTCTGTTTTGCTTTATTCGTGACAACAAATTTCAACCAGTCCTTGGTTGGCACCTGGGTCTTCGAGGTTACGATCTCAACACTGTCCCCGTTTTGCAGCTGATACCGGAGAGGAACCATCTTGCCATTGACCCGCGCTCCCACGCACTGATTCCCGAGCTGCGTGTGCACCGCATAGGCAAAGTCCAATGGAGTCGCCCTCTCTGGAAATTCGCGAACGTCTCCCTTCGGAGTAAAAACATAGATCTCACTCTCAAATAAATCCGTCTTAACGCTATCTAAAAACTCATCCGCGCTCTTCACCTGCTGATGCGAGGTCACCAAATCGCGTAACCAATTTGCCTGCTGAAACTCACTGTCATCATCGACCTGGCCACGCTCTTTGTACTTCCAGTGGGCCGCGATCCCTCGCTCCGCAACCAAGTGCATCTCCCGCGTGCGGATTTGGATTTCAATCCTCTCCCCTCCCGGGCCAAGCACTGTGGTGTGAAGGGACTGATAGTTGTTCGCCTTTGGCATCGCAATAAAGTCCTTAAAGCGCCCCGGAATAGGCTTCCACAAAGAGTGCACAAGCCCCAACACGCCGTAACACTCCGCTACAGAGTCTACTATCACTCTAAAGGCAAGGACATCGTACAACTGCTCATAATCGATACTGCGTGATTGCATTTTTCTATATATCGACCACAAGTGTTTCGATCTCCCAAAAACCTCAAACTTAAAATTTGCTTTTTGCAATTCGTGACTAATTTGCGACTTTACATCGTCAATATAACGACCTCGTTCGCCTTCGGTCTTGCGAACTTTCTGCACCAGCTGATAGTACACATCCGGCCGATAATAACGAAAACACAAATCTTCGAGCTCAATCTTCAGCGAGCTAATACCCATCCGGCCAGCAAGTGGGCAGTAAATTTCTAGCGTCTCAAGAGCAATACGCTCTTGCTTCTCGAAGGGCATAAAGTTCATCGTGCGCATATTGTGCAGGCGATCACACAGCTTCACTAACAGAACTCTCACGTCTCTACCCATAGCAACGATCATCTTGCGCACGTTCTCGCCCTGCTTCTCATTGCTATTTTTAAACTTCATCTGGGAGATTTTAGTAACTCCGTCCACAAGCTGAGCAATGGCCTCGCCAAACTCCCGGCGTATGTCCTCGAGAGTTGCGTGCGTGTCTTCAACCGTGTCATGAAGCAGTCCCGTTGCGATCGAATCTAAATCAAGATGCAGGTCTGCCAAAATCCCCGCCACCGAAAGCGGATGCGAAATATAAGGTTCTCCGGAGCGACGAATTTGCCCTTCGTGAGCTTGCTCAGAAAAAAAATAAGCCTTTTCTATAATTTTCAAATCAGCCTGAGGAAAATAAGACCTGATCTTATTAAGCAGATCCTCTAATGTTTTCGTGGTTCCTTGGGATAACCCGGTCTCCACCTGTTGGCTGTTTTCGGACATATCCTAAAATCATATCTCAGAACGCAAAGGAGCTCCAAGAAAGAAACTCAAAACTGCCCTTGGTGAAATAGAAATTATTTTGTATTTTCGTATATTTAAGACCTTAGACCAAGTCTTATTTGTTCAGATCTCTTTCGATCTCAGCGTGCAAAACAAGAGGATCCATATGGTCATCATCATAACCTACGTTTCCAGCCGCAACCTCTCGAAGAGCACTCACGATGTATTTATTGCTTCGAGCTGCAACAGTGCACTCAGAACCCTTAAGTAACTGCTTGGCGCGCTTAGAAACCATCAACACCAATGCAAAGCGGTTAGGAACCTTACTAAGGCAATCTTCTACCGTAACGCGAGCCATGAAAGACCTCCAAAAAGAAGTAAACTAGCCTTAAGCAAGCAATTCTTCAACGATTTTTTTAAATTGCCCGTAAGAGTGATCAAATTGATCATTCACAATTTGATAGTCAAACTTCGAGGCCTCTTGAATTTCTTTCTGTGCATTCGCCATACGAACCTCAATGTCATGAGGGATCTTGCCATCTCGCTTTTCAATTCTGCGACGCAGCTCGTCAATGCTGGGTGGAAGGATAAAGACTGATACAGCATTAGGGTACTTCGCCTTGAAGGTCTCGGCCCCCTGAACATCAACATCCATAATCACGCATTTTCCCTTTAGCCATGCATCTTCGAGTTGGCAATAGGGAGTCCCATAAAGATTGTTATGAACCTGAGCCCACTCAACAAAGAAATTTTCTTTTATTCGAATTTCAAACTCTTCCCGAGACACAAAATGATAGGGATGTCCCTGGCTTTCACCCTTACGCATAGATCGGGTGGTGTAAGTGACGGTATCCTCGAGGCGGGAATCCTCGCGGCAGGCACGTTCTACAAAGCTGCTTTTGCCAGCTCCACTCGGAGCGGCAACAATAATCATCCTCGTCTTCATTCGGCGTTTTGAACCTGCTCCCTAAGTCTTTCGATAAGTGTTTTAGCTTCTACCACAGACTGAGTAATCTTGGCTACCTGAGACTTAGAGCCAATAGTGTTCACCTCGCGAAGCAGCTCTTGAGTGTAGAAATCTAATTTTTTACCTTCAGCCTGAGGGCTCTTCAGTAGATCCTTGTAGTTCTTTAAGTGCTCTGCCAACCGGACTAACTCCTCATTGATGTCTGCCTTCTCGAGCTGAATAACGATCTCTTGAGCCAAGCGACTCTGATCCATCTCCGCCCCCTTCATCCGAGCGCCGACCTTAAGTTCAAATCTCTCTTGAAGTTGCTTATTAGCTTCTTCTCGTAAAGAGCTAATAATACGAACTTGTTTCTCAAGATCTAGGGTAAGTTTTTCAAGTTCCTTCTGCAAAGACTTGCCCTCGCGTTCCCGCTCCTGCACACAATCTGCACAGGCCTTCGTAAACACGGACTTGAGAAGTTTTTCTTCGTGAGCCGAAACTTCTTGGCGCTCTTCCAGCTGAATCACCTCTGGCATTCGCGCCAAAACCTCTAGATGTACAGGGGTTGAAATTTTTGTCGATTTCGAAATTTTCTGAAAAGCCGCTAAATACTTTTTGGCAAGCCCTTCATTAACTCGCACCTCAGCGGACCCTTGAGCGGCCTTGTTACGACGAACGACAAAAACATCCACAGTCCCACGAAGTACTTTTTCGCCAAGAATTTTTTTAAGGTCTGCCTCAAAAGGGATAAACTCTCGCGGCAAATGAAACCGGGTGTCCAAAAAACGTCCATTCACAGAACGAATACTCACCTCAATACTGAGGTCTTTTTGTTGTGATTTTGCAGTGCCGTAACCAGTCATGCTTCTCATAATTCTCTCCAGTATGAAAATCCCAACAGCGCTCGTCAAGACCAAGACTTAACTAAAAACTCACTCACTTTTTGAGTCGCAAGCGAAAACCCTGTCGCCCCCTCAAACCAACAGACCTCAGGATCCCTCTGAAACCAAGTCCTCTGCCTTTTTGCAATGCCCATGGTGTTCTTGGTGACCTCCTCAACGAGCCACTCCCGCGATCTTTTACCCTGCAAGTACTCGACGACCTCTTTGTAACCAACACCGCCAAGAGGAGCCCATGCTCCAAGACCTCTGGCCAGCAATCCCTGAACTTCTTCAATCAGTCCTGCCGCCAACATTCCCTCCGTCCGCTGCCGAACCCTTTGCCTAAGAATTTCGCGGTCCCACGTGATTCCGATCTTCAAAAGTGGATACGGGAAGGGCTTCTGGACCTCATTGAACTCGCTTCGAATCTCGGTTAGCGTCTTGCCCTCGGCCCTGATAAGCTCCATCGCCCGCCCCAATCGATAACGATCCTGTTCGTGAATCTTTTTCGCCGCCTCGGGATCTCGCCGCTGAAACTCCGCATACAGGGCTTGAGCTCCTTCTTCGCTTTTAAGGCTTTCTTCGATCTCACGAGTGATCTCCGGCGGAATCTGACGAACCGGATACATTCCTTTTTCAATTGCTTGAAAATAAAAACCAGTCCCTCCGACCACAAAAGCCGGACGCTGTGGCAAAGACTCCATGCACGGAAAAAAATCTCGAGCATACTTTCCAGCGGTCATGGCTTCGCCCGCTTCGACATAATCATAGAGATAATGCGGAGCCAGACTCATCTCTTCTTTTGTTGGCTTCGCCGCCCCAATATCTAGCATCTTGTAGAGCTGAACACTATCACAGTTCACAATCGAACCCTTAAACTGCTGAGCCCACTCCAGAGCCCATCCGCTCTTTCCCGAGGCGGTGGTGCCCATAATAAAAACAACGGGCTTTTGCGAATTCATCAGACAATACGCCCAAAATCTTTTTCGAGTTTGTAATAAGGATATTCAACAGACACGGGGCGCCCGTGCGGGCAAAAACTCGATAGTGGAAATTCATCCATTTCTAACAATAAACTCTTCATCTGCTCAACACTCAGCGCCTGTCCCGCGCGAACCACTGAGTGACAAGCCATGGTTGCACAGATGTCGCCAATGACCTTTTCCATCCGGAAGCTTCCACCTAGCTCCAAAGCTTCGGCTGACATTTTATCCAAAACCGAACTCATAACGGATTCTTTAATCACAGCGGGCGCCGCTTTAACTCCCACCGTGGTCGGTCCAAGCACCTCTACGTAGACCCCCAATTTTTCCAAATCCGCAAACAAAGCAACGAGGGCTTCAACCTTGTCGGGAGTCAAATCAATTGCTAGCGGAAAAAGAAACTCCTGAACTTCCATCTTGCCGCCGCGCCAAGCGGCCATCAAACGTTCAAATACCACTCGCTCGTGGGCCGCATGCTGATCAACAAAAACCAATCTATCACGGCTCTGACAAATGATATAAGTCAAATTGGCTTGTCCCAGAACTTCCAAGGTCGACCAATATTTCTCAACGAGGGTCGGCGCCTCTTTTGAAAAAAGCACCGTGGACTGAAAAGACTCTCTCCGTTCTTCAGCCTGCTTTGCCGCTAGCTGAAGAGGAAAATCTTTTTTAGCATACTGCGTGACATGAAAATCCTGATGCGAAAAGGAGACCTGTTCTAAGTGAGAAGGTGCGACCTCTGCCGGCGGCGTCTGCGCTACTGCTGCTGCTGCTGCGGCCCCCTTAGGTACCCACGGAGCCTGCTCTAAAGTTTCTCTGAGTGCCGCACTGACTGCGCGAAACACCAGAGAGGGGCTATGAAACTTGACCTGTGATTTCGTTGGATGAATGTTCACGTCGATGTATTCTGGGTCGACCTCAACCCACACCGCCGCGATCGGATACTCTCCGTGCATTAGCAGGTTTCTGTAAGCTTCCATGACCGCCGCTTGCATGCTGCGATCTTGAACCCATCTGTTCTGCGCGAAAAGCCAAATATTCTTTGCGGTTTTAGCAACAACATGAGGATCTGCAAAAACCACATATGCCGTAACATTTTCTCGCTGTGCTTGACCCTCGTAAAGTTTTTTTATCTCTAATACTTGTTGGACGCGATCTTTTCGATTTGCACAGGCGGGCCAAAAAAAGACCAACTCATTTTTTTCATAAACACGAAATGCAACGCCAGGATGAGCCAGGGCCAGAGCCTTCAAGGTGGTCTTAATTTGTGTTGCCTCCGCTGCGTCGGACTTCAAAAACTTCAAACGAGCCGGCACGTTCCCAAAAAGCTCCTGCACCGTAATCGTTGTTCCATCAGATCCACCAACCGGATCCACAGAGGCTTTTTTGCCAAAATCACTCAGTAATTGATAAGCCTTGTCTCGCCCTTTTGGCCGCGAGGTCAGATTGAGCTTACTGACCGCTGCAATACTCGCTAGAGCCTCGCCCCGGAACCCAAAGGTCCTTAATTTCCACAAGTCATCGCTACTAGAAATTTTACTGGTCGCAAATCTTTCAAGGGCCTTTGGCAACTCCTCCGGAGCAATCCCCTTGCCATCGTCGCTGACCTTGACGTAACGGCCGCCTTCAGAAAACTCAACAGTCACAGTCCCTGCGCCCGCATCGATACTGTTTTCGACCAATTCTTTAACTAAGTGAGCTGGTCTTTCAACCACTTCGCCAGCGGCGATTTGGTCGACAACTTCAGGAGGTAAAATTTGAATGGATGACATATATGGGATCTACCCATTTTTAACTAAAAAGGAAAACCAAAAGTGACGCCAAAGCCCCAATACTTCGTCTTTTCCCAATAGTACTTCGTATTAAAACGCAGTGCGTACTTCCCGGTTCGAAACGCCAAACCCAAATCAAACACAGCACCGAGGGCCATATCGTCCAAGCTGTAGTTGATCTCCTTGCCTGACTCCGTCAACCCCACCTCGAGATGCGAATATTTAAACATTGGACCAAAACCAAAGGTCACCATGTGCCACTTACTCTGAGGCATCGCCGTTTCAAAAATAAAGTCTGTGACAAAAATCCATCCACTCGCAGGATGCCCCGTTGCCGTTTGATAATAATCTGGCGCGCCAAAATGCACTAAAAATTCAGCATCCGTTCTAAAATCACCTGAGAACATCGTATTAGGACCCGCCACCTTAAATCCATAAAATGGCATATTTTGAGAGCGCACCTGTCCCATAGTATTTTCATTATAGGTCAAGTAAGAAACCGTGGGCCCTCGATACCTCGAAACATAAAAAGGCTTCAGGGGACGAGGTGGGGGCTCCGGCTTTTTTGCGGTTTTCAATGGCACGGCCTTCGTCGAATCCATCCCGCTAGAAACACGAACATCGTTATCAGCAATCCAACCCGTGACTCCTGCCTTGAGTCTGATTTTGTAAAAAGGTCCCCTTTTCTTAACCGAGACGGCAAAGAACTGACCGGCCTTAACCTCTGTCAAAATAGGAGCATCAAAGTCCGCGTCTTTGTAGACCAGAGCCCTCTGATTTACAACTTGCGCACGCTGAGACTGAGCCCACACTCCCCAGCTACAAAAAAATACTATTAGAAATAAAGATAGTCTGCTGCTTCTCATGCTATTTAAAACGCATTAACCAAACGCGATAAAAGGCTTCAACCACTATCTTGAGTGACATCTTGCTGTGCCCCACGCGTCGATCTTCAAATACAATCGGAGACTCCACCCCGCGAAAGCCTTTTTTCAATGCCTTGTATTTCAATTCAATCTGAAAACTATATCCGTTAGAAGTGACCGTACTCAAATCGATTCCCTGCAAAACTTCTCTCTTCCAAGCGTTAAATCCACCCGTCCAGTCATTCAAAGGAAATCCCAATATCAAGCGAGAGTAAATACCTCCGCCCCTGGATATAATCTTCCTCATCACTCCCCAGTTAACGGTTCGCCCTCCTGCTACGTAGCGAGATCCCACCGCGAAGTCATAACCCTTTAAGTTTTTAAGAAGAGTGACCAGATCCTCTGGGCGGTGAGAAAAATCCGCATCCATTTCAGTTAAGACCTCAAAGCCATGATCCATACCCCAATGAAAACCTGCAATATAAGCTCTTCCCAGCCCTTGCTTCCCTGGGCGAGAGAGCAGATGGAGTTGAGAATTGTCTTTTTGCATCTCCTGAACAATCGTTGCGGTGCCATCTGGGGAATTATCATCAACAACCAAAATATCGACCTGCAAATTCTGCGCAAAAACTGCCTGCACAATATTTCGAATATTTTCTTTTTCATTGTAGGTGGGAATGATTACCAGTGTCTTCATAAGTGAAGCCAGAGTAAACTTCCGGGGCTCATTACTCAATCATTATTTTAGATCTGGCGAGAGATGAGTCCGCCTTTTTTTTCTCTATTTTGCAGAGCTTCTGATTTTTCTTTCGAGATCGTCGGCAGATTCAGTGGCTTCGCCAATAGAAAGTTCGGATTTTGCTTGCGGCTATTTAAATGCGCCGTCACTTTTTCGACTGCTCGCTCTTGATCCTTAATGTAGAGCACGGGATCAAAACCACATTGGCGGCAAGGAATGGACATCCGCCAACGCAACTGAATAAAAACCTCAGTGAATGCCAAAAACACTGCAAAGACCATGAGCACGCGCGGATCAAAAGATTTCCAAATAAGATACATCACAAGAACTGATGCCAACGCTGCATAACAAATATTGATAAGGCCAATATTGCGCCGTTTGTAGATTCTTCGGGGGGTGCGACAAAATGCGCAAAAACAGTTATTTTTCATTACCCTTATTGTGCCAAGAAGCCACACTCTGTGAAAGTCCAGACGATGGGTTCAAGTAGAGGTTTTTTTGCAAAAGATATTTTTTGTTTGCTACACTAACGGCATGACATACAAAAATTTGTACAAACTCACTCTTAGCCTATCCCTGATCGGCCTCCTAGTTCCAACTTTAGTCCAGGGGGCTTCAAGCTCGCTGAGCAGTTCCTACCAAGAGGTCAGCTACGAAGACCTTGTGAGTGAACTCAACTCAAAACAATCCAGTATTGCCCTAAAACAAAAAATCCCTCTGCAAGCAATGTACCTTGGTGTCGGCTACGTGCACACCTACTCTCAAATGAATTTTAAGAACTCAACCTCTGCCCGCTCTCAAAATGGCCTGCAACTTTCGACGACAATGAATTTGGATTCTCCGAACTTGTACGCCGAGGGAAGTTTTAGAAATTTCTCGGGCAGCACGCTTGCGAATGAAAATCTGCAAGTTTACCAATTCGATGCGCGCTTAGGGTATTTACGCGACTTTGCGGCGCCCTGGAAATACACTCTTTTTACTGGCTTTGCCGGGCGCTTTATCGATGTTCAGAACTCCGAAAAAAACTATAGCATCAACGAATTCACCCCCTCTTTTACTGCGGGCTTTGGAGCTATCGCCGAGATTCATCGCAACCTCCGCTTAGGATTTGAACTTGGCGGACGAACCTCGATTCTCGGCAGAAATATCGACCGTGACTCTGTCGACTTTGTTGTCCGCTTGGACACCTCTTTGTAGCATGTCCGACAATGCGATCGCCCTTTTAGTATTTTCGTTCGGCCTGTTTTTACTGGGCTTTGCGACAAACTTCTACCGCGAACGCCGCTCCTACAGAATTAACCTAAAGCCGAACTGTCTTCTCACTCGGCATCCCCTTGTTTTTGTCACTGGACCACGCAGTATTTTTTATTTTAAAAAATACTGGAATGCCTATCCGGAGATCTTAACTGAGCATGGTTACGAAGTCTTCACCTTGCATCTCCCATGGAGTGGCCCCGCCCGTGGAACATTTTTACAAAACTTTCTGGATGAACAAAATGGCCTTCAAAAGAAATTTCATTTTATCTTAGATGAAATCACTCAAAAAGAATTGAGCAAATATTTCGAACACTCACCGGTGGCCACAAGCCTGACCCTCTTTAAAAGTTCGAATCAACAAAGCACTCCCTCTAAAAATATCTTTTTGAGCGCTGGCTATCGCTTGCACTCCCTGAGATTTATCAATAAAACGCTCCCAACCCCTGATGATCTCGGAGTTCACTTTACAATCGCAGCAAGCCCCCTGCTAAAACAAATGCAGAAATTGGCGGA
>JAMIQD010000271.1:0-9745 GCA_035914755.1 Pseudobdellovibrionaceae bacterium
CCCGCGCGCATCCAGACGCGTGAGGCTGGGGGCGAGGAAGTCGGCTTCCAGGACCCCGGAGGTTCCCACCACGCGCAGGGTGCGCCGCCGCAGGGGCTTCCAGGCAGCTATGGTTGGCGGCATATTTAGCGCCCTTGAACCTGTAGCCTTCTTGGGAATGGCAATTTATGCTATTGCCATGGCCCGTAAAGGCGGCCGAGCAGTTGAAAACCGAACGGCCCTTTTGTGGACCATTGGAACCGCCGTTATGTCCTTTGTCGGCGCTGGTTTTTTGGGATTCGCGCACACACTTCCCCAAGTCAATCTCTACACCCACGGAACACTGGTCACAGCTATGCACGGACATATGGCCTTTTGGGGGGCTTATGCAAGCTTAGTACTGGCGCTCATCACTTATGCGATGCCATTTTTAACCGGAAGAAATCTTCACGACACAAAAACAAATGCCTTTGCTTTCTGGACATCAAATATTGGCATGATTGCAATGACGATTGCCTTTGGAATTGCAGGAGTTGCCCAAGTGTATTTAGAAAGAAAAATGGGCTTAGATTTTCTGTTGGTGCAGAAAGAAATTGAAGTTCACTTTTTGGGATTAATTTTGGCCGCGACGCTGTTTACATGCGGAATTATTGCCTACATCTGGAACTTTATACGCTTTGGTAAGCCCGTCGGAGAAATAGTAAGGTCATCAAGATGATAACTACCGGAGAGCAGACTTCATTCTTATCAATTAGAAATGAAGTCGATGTCTTTACAAGTTGTTTCAAGCTGGGGCTCCCCCTGCTTCTCAAGGGCCCCACTGGTTGCGGAAAATCCCAACTGGTTGAATCCATGGCAATGAGCCTGCAAAGACCTCTCGTAAAAGTCGCCTGCAATGAAGATACTAACTCATCAGATCTCCTTGGACGTTTTATACTGAAAGGGGGCGAAACCGTCTGGCAAGATGGCCCTGTCACTCGGGCCGTGAAGACTAACTCTATACTCTATCTCGATGAATTTGCAGAAGCCAGAGAGGACGTGATCGTGGCACTGCATCCGCTATCGGATCACCGCCGAGAAATTTATATTGATAAGATAAATGAGGTCGTAAAAGCTGAGCCGCAATTTATGTTAGTCGCCAGCTACAATCCTGGATATCAACGTGGAATTCGCGAGCTCAAACCTTCGACCAAGCAAAGATTTGTTTGCCTACAAATGAATTATTTGGATTTGCAAAATGAAATTCTCCTTATTTGCCAAAGAACTGGGATAGACAAAAAAACAGCAGAGCGACTGGCCCTACTTGCACAAAAAATTCGCGCAAAAGAAGACTTGCAGGTCAAAGAAACTGTTTCGACGCGTTTGTTAATTCATGCGGCATTTCTGATAAAAAATGGGATGAACTCGCGGCTCGCCTGTCACTTAGCAATAGGCGAGGTTCTCACAGACGACCCTAGCGTTGCGCGTGGACTTCATGATTTTATCAATTTGCAAATCTGAGGACCTATGCCCATTGAAAAGATTTTTTCTCATGTGTGGGGTACAAGTCAGGCACACATAAAAAAGCAGCCCGGGTATATTTCTTTACAAGACTATCAAGTTCAAATTGAAACCTTTGTTCGCCTTGCCTGTCCCTTGCCGGTTAACAGCGTGGGAGGCAGTCTCTTTTCAGTCGGATTTATTGGACCTGATTTATTACTTCCAAAAGAGGTCGCCTGGACAACAAATTCAGAAACAAATTTCGAACTCATTAAGTACCTTGCCCTAAAATCAATTGCTGTACGAGTGCTCAATATTCAGTATTCTTTTGATAGCCGCTTACGCTCTTTACCTCGATACCGCATCCTTGCCAAAATGCCTCAAATTAACAATTGGCTTGATAATACTTTTCCGTCTTTTGCCACCTGGGAAAAAGATCTATTGCATTCTTTTAGAAGTGAGCTAGACAAGAAACTACAGTCAAATAGTTCGTTTTTTAAGTCTTGGCTAGAAATGCTTGAAATGCGTCAAGGCGATACTCAACACGAGACCGAACTCTATCAACTTATCCAGTCCACTCGAGAAAAGAGGAATGACCCCCTCCCTCTTTATCTTCATGCGACGGTCCCTCTACCTCTATTACGAGAAGATCTTGCCAGCAAAAGCTCAACATCTCCATCAAATCCCAGTACAAACTCTTCTGTTAAATCAGAAAAAAAAAGAAACCAGGCCGAAAGAGCCAAAAATATTGATCAAGAAAAAGAAGGCCCCACAAACCCAGTTATGCACAGCTTTGAAAAAATGGAAACTGCTGACGATTACGAAGGCGGACGACGCGTTGAATCTGGCGATGATGATTTGTGCGAACACGCTCCCGCACTTGATGAAGTTGAACTCAACAGCGTTACATCAAACGGCAAGGCTTCGTCTATCTATAGACAGATGACGCAAATTTTTAAACTGGCTACAAGACAAGAAGAGATCGACAATTCATCGCCACAACTGCATACTTATCCAGAGTGGAGCAGCGAAGAAAAAAAGTACTGGAAATCACACTGCACTGTTTTTCACACGCAGACAACCGTACAACCGCAACATTTATCAAGTCTAAAATCATCAATAGAAAAAAAACACCCGGCGCTTATATCGAAGTGGCAAAAACGGTTTTCCTTACTTTTCAATGCGCCCATTTGGAAAAATCGTCTCCTTGATGGACAAGAAATCAATATTGATGAGGCCGTGCGTTTTCTAAATGAACCCAATAAATCCTCTGACAAAGTCTATCTTTTTAGTTCAAAGTTAGCTTCCAGGCACAGCACTGCTATCAGTATCCTTATAGATAATTCTTTGTCGACAGATTCTTGGATTCACGAGCAAAGAGTATTAGATGTGATCATTGATTCAATAGCGCTTCTCGCGACTATCCTTGATAAATCCTTCGAACGAGTCTTTGTCGCCTCAGCAAATAGCGAAACACGCAAGCGAGTTCAATTTGTCGAGCTCAAGTCTTTCGAACAAAAATGGGATCATCTTTTTAATGCTCTCGAAACATTAAAGCCCCAAGCTTACACTCGCCTAGGCCCTGCTATTCGCCATCTAACAAAATTGCTCGCAGAAGAAGAATCGGCGAAAAAAGCTATGCTGATATTTACTGACGGAAAACCAACGGATCTAGATCCATACGAAGGCCGACATGGCGAAGAGGACATTCGCACCGCCATTCTCGAAGCTCGCTCCCATGGTATCGCTGTCATCGCTTTGACATTGTCTGATCTTGCGCCAAAAAACTTAGAAAATATCTTTGGCAGAGTAAAGCCCCTTGAAGGACCAGAAAGCTTCTGTAAAGAAATCTACGATTTTATAAAAACACGAAGATCGTAGGTTTTTAATTAATTTGCCTGCGAAGTTAAGCCTTAGTGGCTAATGCCTTTGTCATAAATCAACCGGGTTATCTCTAGCAATCGACACAAGCTCGGGCTATGCTCACGGCAGAATGAATACAACTCAAGAATCCAGCCTTGGAAATACTTACCTCCTTGATAAAGAGCGCAATTTCTCCATAGTTTTGGGTGGACCTTTTTACCAACTTTTACGAAGGACTCATTTAGACGGCGATGCGCCAAAACTGCTCCTCCATCGCATTACTATATTTGTGCTTTTGACCTGGTTGCCTCTCCTACTCTTGTCTGCATCCCAAGACTTAGCTTGGGGCGATCGCGTTCATCTGCCTTTCTTATATGATCTTGAAATGCACACTCGACTTCTCGTATCTCTGCCGCTCCTCGTGCTCTCCGAAGTGGTCGTCAACCTGCGCCTCTCACCGATTGTTTGCCAGTTTCTAGAGCGAGGGCTTGTTCATGAATCGGATCGAGTCAAATTCGACAGTGCCATCGACTCAGCAATCAGGCTACGAAACTCGTTTGCAGCTGAATCAGCCTTGATTCTCTTTGTTTATATCTTTGGAGTGGGATACCTATGGAGAACTCAGCTGACGATTGACGTGCCTAGCTGGTTTGGGATCGCGGGTGGAGAAAAAGTAGATCTTTCTCTAGCTGGCTGGTGGCTGAAGTTGGTCAGTCTGCCTTTTTTTCAGTTCTTGCTTCTTCGCTGGTACTTCCGACTTTTCATCTGGGCACGTTTTCTGTGGCAAGTATCTCGAATTAAATTAGACTTGATGCCCATGCATCCCGATCGTTGTGGTGGCCTGGGATTTCTTTCTTCGATCACTTACGCATTCGCTACCTTGCTGTTCGCACAAGGAACAATGCTCGCAGGCATGATCGCCAACCGCATCTTTTTCACAGAGGCAAAACTCCTAGATTTTAAACTTGAGGCCTTGGGCATGGTCTTTTTGATGGTCTTTTCCATCCTCGGTCCGCTTGTAGTCTTCTTGCCAGAACTAGAAAGAGCCAGGCGCAAAGGCGGCCGAGAGCTTGGCGCACTTGCATATCGTTATGCACATGAGTTCGATAAAAAATGGCTCAAGGGCGCAAACTCAAAAAAAGAACCACTCCTTGGTAGCCCAGATATTCAATCCTTGGCAGATATAGGAAACAGCTTGGCGGTGGTCCAACAAATGAAATTGGTCCCCTTTACAACTCAGGCAGTGCTATCTCTCATCATCGCCACGCTATTGCCCTCTTGCCCACTGCTACTGACAATGTTTTCATTCGAAGAGCTGCTCGAAAATCTTTTTAAAATGGTGTTCTGACGAAATTCTAATTTGATAACTTAGAACTCTTAATTTTTTTGAGATTGTAGAACCACAGATTGTACTACTATTCGGAATAAACTGGTCTGCGTGACAGGATTTGAACCTGCGACCTCTTGCACCCCAAGCAAGTGCTCTACCAAGCTGAGCCACACGCAGACGACCTCATTAGAATTTAATTATAAAACTACTTAAATAACTGACGCGTTCGACGGATGTCCATCACTAGGTCGTCGAGACGGTCGTGGATGCTCTCGAGGCGATGAACCACCTGAGAGTAATCCTTCTCTTTTTTTACATGAGCCTTCAATTCCTTCAAGGCATTGCGAGCCCCCTCAATAGAGAAACGATCGCGATGCAATAGCTTGCGAATAAGAAAGGCATTCTCGACATCTTTGCGGGTGTACATTCGCTGATTATTAGAAGCTTTTTTCGGCTTTAAAAGATCAAACTCGGTCTCCCAGTACCTAAGAACATACTGTTTGATTCCAAGCAGGTCGGCCGCATCGCCGATTTTAAAACCCATTTTATCTGGGATTGAATTGATTTCTTCAAGAAGCTTGTCATCACAAAGAGCCGCCGGAAGAGAAATCGGCTCTGTCAGAGTGATCGGAGTCGCCGCATCCGCCACGCGCACCTCAGCCTGAACCTCCGCGTGATTATCGGCGAGCTCAATTTCGGGACTAGTTATCATCGTCGTCATCGTCATCATCCTTGAGGTGAGCATATTCTTCACCATTTAGCATGGCCTTCAAAACCTGACTCGGGCGAAAGGTTAAAACATGACGGGCACTGATTGTGATCTGATCCCCCGTCTGAGGATTTCTCCCTATACGCTCGTTTTTTCCGCGAACGACAAAGTTACCGAATCCAGATATTTTAACTTTCTCACCGTTCTGCAAAACATCTTTCAGAGTATCAAAAACCAACTCTACCAGCTCTGAAGCTTCCTTTTTTGAGAAGCCAATTTTTTGGTACACCTTCTCAACAATATCTGCCTTAGTGACCGTGGATTTACCTAAATTTTGTCCTGCCATAGAACACTCACTCCTTCGAAAACACTAAGGTTTTACCTTAACGCCACTCCAAACTGCTTCTTCAAAGACTCTACAATCTTCTGACTCACGTCAACCACCTGCTGATCCTGCAGCGTGGCATTCTTATCTTGGAAGGTTAAGCGGATCGCCACCGACTTCAGCCCCTTCTCAAGCTTGTCCCCCTCATAAACGTCAAAAATATCCGCCTTCGTCAGGAGTCCCGCCCCTGCCTTACGGATTTCTTTTATCACCTCGCCCACCTTCGTGGACTTACTCATCACAAAGGCAAAGTCTCGCTCCACCGCCGGAAACTTTGACAGACTTTCAAAGCGATAAGGCCGTGGCTGCCCCTTATAAAGCTGGTCCAAATCGAGCTCAGCAAAGGCGGCCGGAACGCGCACCTTGTGTTCATCTAACAAAACAGGATGGAAGGTGCCCAGATATCCAACTTTTTTACCCTCAACCAAAAGGTGAGCAAACTGCCCACTATGTAAAAAGGACGGAACCTCTCCGCGAGCCTGCGGAGAAACCCAGGTATACGAAGAAATATTGTGGTTTTTCAAAATAACTTCAACCGCTGCTTTCACTTCAAAAACCAGAGGATGCAGCGCCGTCTGCGCCCACAACTGACTCGAATGCCCCCAAGCAATGATGCCGGTGCGATTTGTTTCTTTATATTCAGAATCCGCTTTATAAAAACAAGGTCCCACCTCATACAGGCGGCCCTCGTGATTGCCATGATTAAAGTTCATCGTGAGGTTTTTAAAGAGACCCATCGCCAGAGAAGATCTCATGACATCCATCTCTTCATTGAGAGGGTTCATCACCTTGATCCCCTCTTCAGAGACCGATAGCCCCGCCGCTCTTAAGCTCTCCACTCCGCCCAAAAACTTTCTCTGTCCAAGACCACCAACAAAGGCGTAGTTAAAGGCCTGGGAGTATCCCTGCCCCCGCAGCGCCTGGCCTAGCTTCATATTGAGCATAAAGGTTTTATCATGAAAGGCCGGGCTCTCTAAAAATACTGGCAAAGACTCTGGAATATTCTCGTAACCATTGAGCCGGGCGTACTCTTCGACAAGATCCATATCCTGCTCAAGATCAAAACGATAGCTCGGAGGCAATACACTGTATTTGCCATTCCCCCCGTTCACTTCGCACCCGAGACGGCTCATAAAACCCACAAACTTTTCTTCTTCGGCTAGGTACCCCAAACGGTCCGACACCGTCTGCACCGCAATCTCGATGGCTGTTTTTTTCACCGGGTTCGGATAAAAATCATGATGATCTCCAAAGGCGCTTCCCCCAGCCAACTGCACAATCAAATCGGCAGCTCGGTCCATCGCGCGAACAACCCCTTCCGGGTCCACACCGCGACTAAAGCGATAGGCGGAGTCTGTTTCGATCCCGTGGGAGCGAGAGGCCTTCCGCACTGACATCGGCATAAAGTACGCGGCCTCAATGAATACCTCTGAGGTTGCAGCACTCACACCTGAGTTTTGTCCGCCAACCACCCCCGCCATTGCTACCGAACGCTGAGCATCGCGAATCATCAGCTCTGTCCCCTGAAGATTTACTTCGGTTCCATCCAGGGTTTTAAACTTTTCGCCTGGGTTTGCCGTGGCGACGGTAATCTTACGTCCCTCAATAAATTTCGCATCAAAGGCGTGCAGGGGCTGACCAAATTCCATCATCACATAGTTGGTCACATCGACGATATTATTGATTGCATTCAAGCCCACCGCCTCAAGACGCTTCTTGAGCCACTCAGGGCTGTCCTTCACTGTCACGCCGCTCACAAAACGACCGGCATAGCGCGGGCAAAGATCCGGATTTTTAACTTCAAGGCCAATTTGTTTTTTTGTAGAGTTATCAGAAAGACTCAAGCGACTTTGCAAAGGCTTGAGATCTCGGCCCAAAATACAGGCAATCTCTCGCGCAAGACCGTAGTGACTCAGGCAGTCTGCACGATTCGGAGTCACCTTGAGTTCAAAAATCACGTCGTCGTAACCGCCGTACTCTGCAAAAGATTTTCCGACGGGAGCGTCGGTATTCAAGATGGCTATCCCATCACTTTCTTTCGCAAGACCAAGCTCCTTATAAGAACACAGCATGCCGCCAGACTCTACGCCTCGAACCTTGGCTTTTTTAATCGCAAAGTTTCCTGGCAATACCGCCCCCGGCAGGGCCACAATCACGCGATCGTTGGCTTTATGGTTCTGAGCCCCGCACACGATCTGGTGCACGACACCCTCACCAGTCGTAACTCGGCATAGAGATAATTTGTCTGCGTCAGGATGCTTGTCTTTTTCGAGAATAAGACCCACCACCACAGCTTCGTAATCTTTAGCGCGGTTGACGGTCTCTTCAACTTCTAGCCCCGCACGAGTGAGCAATTCGCCCAACTCATCAGGTTTTTTTAAAAAGTCACTGATATCTACAAAATCTTGTAGCCACTTTAAACTTATCTTCATGGTAAAAACTGCCTTACGAAACGAACATCATTTTCAGGGAACAAACGAATATCATCAATGCCGTACTTGATGATTCCCATGCGCTCAATGCCAAAACCAAAAGCAAATCCCTGCCACTCCGGATAAGAAATCTTGGCATTATAAAAAACCTTCGGATTGATCAAACCACAACCGCCAATTTCAATCCAACCAGTGTGTTTGCACAGGCTGCATCCTTTACCCTTGCAAATTGGGCACGAACAATCCACTTCAGCTGAAGGCTCAGTGAACGGAAAGAAGCTTGGACGAAAACGCGTTTTTAAGCCCGGACCAAAAAACTCCCGCACAAAAAAGCTAATCGTCCCCTTGAGGTCCGCCATGGATACTTTTTGATCAACGCACATCCCTTCAATCTGATGAAAGTTCGGAAGATGCGAGATATCGCTGTCACAACGAAAAACGGGCCCCGTACCGATAATACGCAGAGGTGGCTTTTCATTTTCAAGAGAGTGAATCTGAATCGGACTCGTGTGAGTTCTCAGCACATGGTGTTGATCAATAAAAAAGGTGTCCTGCATGTCCCGAGCTGGATGGTCCGCAGGAATATTTAAGGCCTCAAAGTTATAATAGTCTTTTTCAATCAAAGGCCCAGTGCGCACACTGTAACCAAGTCTTGTCATAATCGCAAAAATCTCTTCGATAACCTTATAAACAGGATGCTCACTTCCCGCCGGGCGAACATAAGCTGGCAGAGTTAAATCCAACTCTTCCGTAGCCATACGAGCATCCATTTCGGCTTTTTTAAGGGAGTCTTCCGCCTCGACATAGACCTGCTCTAAAAAGCTCTTAATCTCATTTACTTTTTTACCAAAAAGGGGCTTTTCTTCCTTCGGCAGATTTGCCATTTCTTTCATGATTTCAGTCAGAGCTCCGCTCTTGCCTAAAAACTGAACCTTTAGGTCATAGAGGGCTTTACTGCTGGTTGCAGCCTTAAACTGAGCCGATGCTGTGCTTTTAATTTCGTCGAGTTTTGCTTGTGACATAGACTTCAGTTATCCCCGAACCCTATAGTATTTTCAACGATTTAGAGCCCTGATATGCTGCGCAATTTTTCTTGACTGAGAACCTTAAAAAGGCGACCAAGAGAGTCATGGCGCACAAAAATAAAACGAACCACAGCCCCTACACGGCAAGGCAAGCGGCCCGCGGCCCTAGCTCGTCCGCAAAACCCCTCATGGGGAAGCACAAAAAACCTGAGACTATTTATTCGGTACAAGAAGCAAATGACCGCCTGTCCGACATCTTTCGCAATCATGGGTTTCAATGTGGCCACAAGGAGCGCCTGCAACTCGCCGCTTTTTATCGTCTTCTGATGGAAAACCAAGAGAAAGAAAACTTCACTCGCCTTCTCAAGCTTCGCGATATTGCAATCAAACACTTTATCGACTGCATGATTGTTGCTGAACTCACTGAATTCAAATTTCCACTTCTTGATGTAGGCACGGGGCCAGGCTTTCCGGGAATCCCCCTGAAAGTGCTCTATCCTGATCAAAAAATTATTTTGGCAGAGGGAGTTCAGCGCCGGGTAG
>JAMIQD010000272.1:0-11201 GCA_035914755.1 Pseudobdellovibrionaceae bacterium
TAGTCTAGTCTTGTATAAAGCGGGCCTTGTTATCAGGCTGTAATATGAGAAGATTGAAAATGATACTTTTGCTTCTGGGAGGTCCCTGTGAGTACTTTTGTTCATCCAACGGCCGTTGTTGAGCCTGGCGCAAGTCTTTCTGAAGATGTAAAAGTTTGGCATTTTTCTCATATTAGAAAAGATGCGACTTTGGGACCAAAAGTTTCTATTGCAAAAGATGTATATGTTGATGCCGAAGTGGTAATCGGTGAAGGAACCCGCATCCAAAATAGCGTGAATATATACAAAGGCGTGCAAATTTCGCGCTGGTGCTTCGTTGGTCCGGCTGTTGTTTTCACAAATGATTTACATCCTAGAGTTGGACGGAAAAATTGGCAAATCACTCCAACAATTATAGAAGATGGCGCCTCTCTAGGAGCTGGAGCAATCATTCGTTGTGGCGTGCGAATTGGAGCATTTGCGATGGTGGGAGCGGGAGCAGTTGTAACAAAAGATATCCCGCCCTTTTGTCTAGTAACCGGAGTTCCTGCCGATTTAAGTCATCGCGTTTGTGCCTGTGGAGATCAGGTACTGCCCTTGATGTCTTGGATTGGCGAGGTTATTCGTCCATGTTGCGAAGTTAACCTAGAAAAAAATGTTCTCGAGGTCGCAAAGTCAATTGTTGAAAGTCTGAAAAGCCCGCTTGCTGTAACAGGCTGAATGCGATTCACGGCTAGTTTTTAATTTATCGACTCAAGTTTATCCATCTCATTCCGATACAGTGATTGAACCCGAATCTCACATGGAGGTGAGAATGGAAAAGATCAGTCGTATTTTGCCACCAAGCCGCCGAGTTGTTGCTGTTGATGTTGAACAGTCTCAACCTGTACGTCCAGGCGCGCCAAATTTTGGACGTCCAACTCAACGTCTGGATATTCAAGATCGTGTTAGCATTGGGGCGCAGTCTAATGCCAAAGCAGAGGACAAAACTCCTGCCACCTATCGAAATCCTAAAGAGGGGGCACGGGCAAAGGTCGTCGAAGAGCTGGCCGAAAAGTTTTTTAATCCCGCTGCAGTCGCGAAAGAAGAAGGCGAAAGTGTCCAGTCAGAAGAGGTTCTCAAGCGCCTTAATGACTCTGAGTCGGTCACTCCGCGAGTCGGCTAGAAACTTTTTCAATTAAAAATCCGTTTTCTTCCAGGGAGCATATTTTGTATATTCCCTGGAAACGTCTTTTTCCATCGCAAGTTTTTTCAACAACCACGATGTAGTCGAGGCTTAGCTGCACAAGGCGACGAATTGCCTGCGCGCTCCACTGCGGAGCTCCCATTTGAATTAACATTTCTAGGCGGATGAGAGCTTGCCGCGGGTCACTTGCATGGAGGCTTCCAAAACTTCCGCCATGTCCGGTAGCAAGTGCCATTAAAAGATCTTTCGCTTCGCTGCCTCTAATTTCACCCATAATAATTCGATCTGGGCGTAGTCTCAGAGAGTGGCGAAGGAGCTGAGTCTGATCAATTTCCTTTAAAATGCCGTTGGTATCCACGCGCGTAACGAGTTTCATAGACGAGCTGTTAGGCAGCTCGATTTCAGGTGTGTCCTCGATAACAATTGCGCGTTCACTTTCTGAGAGTGTTTGCAAAAGCGCGTTGATTAATGAGGTCTTGCCAGAGCCCGTGCTACCAACGATGACGAAATTCTTTTGGCTCTTCATAAGATGCTGTAAGTTTTCTATGTCCTGAGGCTCAGCCCATTTATGTTCCAGCAGTTTTTCAAAATTCCACGGATTTTTGGGATGACGCCTGAAAGAAATGTGATGGTGATTTCTTGTCAGTTCCTGACGAATGATGGTCAGTCGAAAGTTTTCGAATTGACCAGTGGCGGTAGGGTTTTCAACATTGCTCTGGCAGAACGCCTTTTCACAAAGGCGATGAAAGCAGTTTAAAAAGGTTGAGTCTGACAAAAAGCAGTCCTCACTTTTTTGCAGTCGGCCGGCTTTTTCGATCCAAATAGCCGCTGGTCCGTTAACAAGAATTTCGCTAATATCTTCGTCTGCGAAGAGCCGTTCTAGGGGGCCGTAAGAAAAATACTCTGACAAAATTCGACTACGCATTGTTGGTGTTTCATTTTTAAGGCTTTCTTCAATGACGTGTCTAAATTTTTCAGAACTTTGAACACGAAAATGGGCCTCTTGATCATTGCGGAGCCCTGACAGTTCACGAATTTTTTCTTCGGTTTTTTTAAAGGACGAAATGAGTGCTTCAGTCACCTTCGACCTCCCCGAGATGCCCAGGATGGGGCAGATTGTTTTTACTTTCGCTGATAACAGAAGGCCTTACAAAAATTACGAGTTCAGTTCGGTTCTCACGAAAATCTTTACTTGAAAAAAGGGCGCCGAGGACCGGGATGTTGCTCAGAAGCGGAAGCCCTTGGCTGGATTTTCCATTTTCATTCTTGATCAAACCCGAGAGTGCAATCGTTTGCGACCTCGCAAGATCAAATTGGCTGGATATTTTATTAGTCAGAATTCCTGGGACGCCATCGACTGTGCGACTATCGTCAATTGTTGATACTTCGATATCGAGCCCAATACTCATTCGTCCCGATATGTCGGCCTTAGGCCGAACTTTAAGTTGAACCCCGTACTTTTTCCAAATCACGTCTTGCATTTTTAAATTCATAATTTTTATTGGAAATTCACCTCCCGCTAAAAACTCCGCTTCTTTGCCGCTTCGGCAGAGCAGACTGGGGCTTGCAAGAATTTTCCCTTGTCCTTGGGTTTCAAGGGCGTTCGCCGTAAATATTAAATGTTCAAATTGTTTTTGACCGTCCGTTAACAAGGTCGCCGCATAGGTTTGGGGCCACTGGATTCCGTAGGTTCTTTTTAGGTCACGACGGACTTCGGCTACGGTGATTTCGACCTTTACGACAGGCGCGATACTTATCGCCTCAGCGTCCTTTTCGAGGCGGACCCCAAAGGGGGATAACACCTGCTGATATTTTTCGAATATCGGGTCGCTTACAGATAAGCGGACCAGTAAAGGTTTCGAAAACTCAATTGAAACTGGTGGCAGACCGGCCTGCTCGATCTCTTCAGTTAGGTGCTTTGCAACCTTTGCCTTAATTGAAGGAGGTATCTCTGCTGACATATGGTAGGGGACCTCGAGATTTTTGCTAATCTCAGCTAGAGCTAGCCAGTCTTCCCAGCGAAAAAGCTTTCCTGTGACTGTGACCTGATGCCGAAAGATCTTTGTTTTTAAGCCCAATATCGAAGGCATCCGGCTTTCAAATTGTATCAAGAGTTCTTTTTTGGTGGGCACAACCACCTCGAAGCGGTAGCTTGTTTTTCCGACTTGGACTGCGGTATGCCCTTCAGATTTTCCGGTAAGAGTGACGAACCCAGCTTTTGTATCTATTTCTAGAGGTTTTCCATTTTCTACCCAAATTCGATCATTTGGGGGATGTGGCAATCGGTGCATCTGCCCAATACTGAGAACAACTGAAGTTTTTTGTGCGGCGAAACTTACGGTGCTATTCAGTAATAAAAATGAAGAAAGTACCAGGGTTCGGATCATAAAAACCTCCGACCTGCTTCCAGCAAAAAATAAGCGAATAGCAGAGGGCATCTGGCTTGTATCTGGCGACAAACCTATCCGAATCTCGGAATTTTTATGCGGTGGTCAGATTAAATGAAACTCGAACTCCCTGCGGCGTACTCTCGATCCGTAAATTTGAGTTGTGCAGATTGAGAATCGATTGGCAGATGCTGAGTCCTAGGCCCATTCCCGTGGAGTGATTCATGACATCTTCATCAATAAAAAATGGGCGTAGGATCTTTTCGACAACCTCGGGAGCGATTTGGGGGCCGATGTTTTCAACGAAAAAGATGACTTCATTTTCATTTCTATTTTCGCCAATTAAGATTTGGGTGTTGTCATGGCCAAACTTCGCGGCATTGTGAATAAGGCGGTTTAGCACCTGACGAATGAGCTCTTTGTCGGCCAAGACTTTGCTCCCCATATCCTTTTTAGCTATGTCTTGGTGCTTGTATCCGAGCACATTTTTGACGTCGGCGTTGAGGAGCTCTTCAATATTTTCAAAAGAGACCGGTGACATTTGTGCTTTTAAATGATGCGTCTCTGCTCTGACAATCAATAACACATCATCAATGATGTTTTTTAGTTTGTCTGCGCCTCGTTGGATCCGGTTGACGAAGAGTTTTTGCTCGTCGTCTAGGGGGGACTCATTGAGAAGACCGACAAAACTTAAAATAGAAGTCAGAGGTGTTTTTAATTCGTGATTGATCAGTATCATGAAGTTGCTCTTTGCTTTATCGAGACTTTTTAAGTCATTGAGCGCTTTGGCGAGCTCGATATTTTTCTTCTTTAGTTCTTTTGATATTTCATATTTTTCAATGGCCTGATCGACCGTGTTTGAAAGGTCAACGGAGTCCCAGGGCTTTGAGAGGTAACGATAAATTTGCCCTTGATTGACCGCCGCAATGACCGAATCAATATCCGTGTAACCAGTAAGCAAAATTCGCAATGTTTCGGGATGAGACTTTTGCGCCTTTTCAAGAAATTCAACTCCGGTCATAGAAGGCATTCGCTGGTCTGAAATGATCAGAGCTACGCCCGGATTTTCGTCGAGGACTTGTAGTCCCTGTGCGCCTGACGTAGCCTTTAGTACGGAGTATTTTTTGCGAAAGAGCCTCTCAAGAGCATCAACATTGTCAATTTCATCGTCTACGCAAAGAATAGTATGCTTCGTCATAAAATTTAGTGTAGAATTTGAGGCTGATGGACGCAATTTATTTGTGCGTCTGGCTTGGTTGTCACGGACGACGACTTTATTAGGATGTTGGTCTAGAATTCTTCATCCTTTTTCGGTCTTGACCAGAAATGAGTCAAGTCTTGGTCTCCTCCTGACGAAGAGTACGACGAATACTGAAGAAATGAACATCTCTATTCAGGAGAGAATGTATGAAATTCGGAAAGCGCTTGGCAGTTTTAACTTTGTCCGCAGTGACGATTACTGCTGTGAACGCAAAAGCTCAATACATGAATTCGATGGCGGGAACCGGATATAACCCAGGCCAGCAGAGTTGCCCTTATCAACCCCAGGTCGCAGCCGGAGCTTCTAGTTATCTTGATGAATATAACGAAATAAAAAAGTCGATGTCCGAAGAAAAGCGCCGACTTTCTGATATGAAACGAAAACAACGCCAAGTCGACAGAGATCTTGGAAAAGCTCGCGACACCATCCGCGGAGTTGTGAGTGATGTGTATTCTGAATTTATTATTGAGCATATGGATTCTGCACGTCTTTGCAGCGAGTACAAGGGATATGGTTCTTATCCAGTTCCCGATGAGGGTTATCGGCCTCCGGCTCCTGTTAATCAAGAGCTTCCAGAGGTTCCCTCTGATGAGCCTAGAGTGAATAAAGATAAAAAGAAAAGCACGTCTTCACGCGAGCGCAGCGCGAGCAATGAAGTTGTTGCAGATCGCGCTCCAGCAGGTGAGACCTCAGTGGCGACTGGAAGCGAAGGCGGCAGATCCGTTTCGGCACCGTCATCCGGTGGTGCTCAACAGGGTCTGCTTGATGTCAGAGGCTTTACTCAGGCCCAGTGGCGACAGGTTTGTGTGCCATCAAAACGGGGTGGAGTAAGTGGTGCCGTTTGTGAAAATCCTTATAAATCAGGCGAAAAGAGTCGTTACACCGCGAATGAGTGTAAAAAGTCTCTTGAGATTTATCGTGAGAAAACGCTTGAGTCTCAAAAGCTCGCTGAACAGATTCGCGATTCTGAAAATTTAGTCGCTCGCTACAAGGAAGACCTTCCTGCGGCGATGAAAGACGCCAAAGAGCGCTACAAAGAAGATACAGAGAGTGGAATCTGTATGGACTGTATGGCCGGTGGAAATGGCTACATCACTCAGCGACCAGGACCTGATTGGGCTGGAGTGGCGGCAAACTTTTTAACTGCGGGCACAGCTATGTATATGGGTTATCAAAACAACAAAATGGTGGCTGAATACAATTCAGATTTGGGTTGGCCAACTCAGCCTTATCCAACTTGGGGTTATGGTTTGCCCTTCATGATGAATGGAATATACGGAGCCCTTGGCGGCGGTATTGGTGCTGGCGGTTTCGGCTGTGCAGGTGCAGGTGGCATGAGCGCTGGTGCTTACGGAAATGTTGGAATGCAAGGACCCTATGGGTACCCACAAGGTATGTTCGGCGGTCAAATGGGCGGCGGAATGTATAACGGTGGTATGGGCCCAACGGGAATGGCCGGTCCATGGGGACTCGGCGGTATGCCAGGAGCCGGAGTCGGCTTCTCTGCGGGAGCTGGCCTAGGAATGGGAAGTCCCTACGGCGGAATGGGTATGGGAAGTCCCTACGGCGGAATGGGTATGGGCGGTATGGGAAGTCCCTACGGCGGAATGGGTATGGGAAGTCCCTACGGCGGAATGGGCATGGGAAGTCCCTACGGCGGAATGGGCATGGGCGGATACGGAATGCCTGGAATGGGAATGGGTATGGGAAGTCCCTACGGCGGAATGGGCATGGGCGGATACGGAATGCCTGGAATGGGTATGGGCGGCATGGGAAGTCCCTACGGTATGGGCGGTGCTCAATATCAGCAGGCGATGATGCAAATGCAGATGCAGCAGTACAACATGTATATGCAGCAGCAACAGCAGGCGATGCAAAACCAAATGGCTCGCCAGCAAACATTGATGGGACTCCAAAGCGAACTCAGTCAACTTATGTACCGCATTCAGCAAGTGCAAATGGGTGTTGGCTCTGTGGGAACAGGTTACATTGGAGCAGGAGCTAGCGTGGGTATTGGTGGTGGCTACGGCGGAACCATCGGTGGCGGAATCAATATTGGTGGCGGAAGTGGAAGCCCTTCTGTTCCAATCCCTGCGCCAAATTCAAATACAGGTCAACAAGGCGGCGGAGCGACGGTTATTCCAGCCTCTGGACGTTAATTTCTAAAATTGAGCTTAAAAAGAATGAGACCCTCTGCTAAAACAGAGGGTCTTATGCATTTAAAGGTTTCAAGTCTTTATGATTCTCATGTCCATTGGCTCGGCACCGGTCAAATTGAATCGGGACTTAAGCTATTTAATTTGCAGAGCGCAGAGGCTGTAGCTGCGCTAGTAATTAAGCCTGATTATTTTCAGGGTGATTGGCTTGTTGGGTTTGGCTGGGATCAAAATCTGTGGCCAATAAAAGCACTTCCGACAAAGGATATTCTCGATCGTCATTTTCCGCAGCATCCTGTTTTTTTTCAGAGAGTCGATGGACACTGTTCTTGGTTAAATAGTTTAGCTCTCCAGAGGTTGGGATATGACAGCAGTCATTCGGGTCTTTTATTCGAAGAGGAGCACTTCAAAGCTTACTCTTCGCTTCCGCCTCAGACTGATGAACAGCTGCGGACGTCTTTAAAAACAGCCAGTCGAATGTTCAATGAAGCGGGTTTTACGCATATTCGAGATATGACATGCAATGAGCCACAGTGGAATCAGGCGATACTGTTAGATCGTGCTGGGGAGTTGAGTCTCTATGTTCAAGAAAATTTTTTGTGTGAGAGCCCGCAAGACTTGAATGAGGTTTTGGCTTTGGCTCAGCGAGCCCGAAGTCAGCAAACAAAGCATGTCACAGTTCAGGGAATAAAAATATTCTACGATGGCACTCTGGGATCAAACACCGCCTATCTTTCGAAGTGTGCGTGTTCATCATTAAAAACACTATGGAGTGCGCTCGATATTGAAATGCTGATACGTCGTTCTTGGGCCGTTGGACTTGAGGTTGCAATTCACACGATTGGGGATGAAGCGGTTCATCAGGTGGTTACCATCGCTAGAAAAATTATGGCGACCAACGAAGTCACTGGATGGCTTAACCTTGAACATGTCGAAGTTTTGCGTCCGGAAACTCTGCAGATAATGAAAGCATTACATGTACGTTGCCATATGCAACCCTGTCACTGGTTGAGCGATCGCCTTTGGTTGCAAGAGAAATTAGGCGAACTATACAATTATGCATTTCCGTGGGGACCCATATCAAAATCCCGCATTCCACTGCATTTTGGCAGCGACAGCCCTGTTGCTAAGATCTCAATGTGGGATAATAAAAAAGCAATCCTCGAAAGTGCAAAATTCAATATCCAAGAACTCAAAGGAGACTGCTTAGACTTTCATTGCTTTTCTCCGACGGCTTCAGGAAGTTATGCAATTTTCGAAGGCGACCAGCTCAAAGAACTTTATTTTGATGGAAGACAAATTATTTGAAATCAATATGGGGTGAGAATCAAAGTTTTATCTTTCAGTTGATACGCGGCAAAGCCTCCAATAATTAACCCCAGGGCCAAGGTTAATTTTTTATGCTCCTTCATCCAGCTGCGAACTGTCTTTTCGGGGGCCAATCCACTTTGAATACAATTTTTGTCAAAAAATATCTGAGATTGACTTAAAACAGTGAAGTCTGAGTGATTGAGCTTGTAGCTGTTGCAGTTTCCGGTAACCCAACTCTCATGATGAAAGGTTTGTTTTGCAAAATCACTCGCGCTTCCTGTGAAGTTTATATCTATGTATTTATCAGAGATGATTTTCCACTGGTATGATCCAGCCACCAAGTGCCTTGGGATCTGCTCGAAATTAAATATCTGACCGTCAATAACTAGAAGGTCTGTGGGCTGCAACTGTTTAAATACGGCCTCGGGAACGGGGATAGCAACGTGCGCGCAATCTTTTAATTTTTTTTGCTCACTTAGTAGCAGGTAGCGACAATATTCCATGTTGATTCCCATTTTTTCTGCGAGTGAAGTCAAGACCTCACGATCCCCCTGATTTAGGTCAATTACTTTGCGTAGAGTCTGCCAGTCCTCTCGGGCCTGTTTTGAAATAATTTTTGGCCCACTCAGAATTCTCTGCGAGAAGTCAATAACTTGGGGGTGTGGCTCTTTCTCAGAATTTACTTGCGCTTGATCTCTATACCACTGTGTATAAGTCTGTTGATTTCTCTGCAGGGCGTATTGCGAAAACTCAAGAATATCTGATTCGCCAGATTGGATAACCATGGCTTGGGAGTAAGAACCTAAATTTAATAATAAAAAAAATAGAGTTTTCATAGATATTAACCCCCATAATTAATAATAAGATTCTGTTTTGTTGTCTTTGCTGATTGAGTTTTTGATTTTTCATCACGATTCTTTAGAGCTGCGAAGAAAGGGCCTTCTTGTGTTACAATTTTGGAGCTTTCTTCTTCTCGAACTAAGACTGCAAATTGTTGAGGATTTAGTGGCGCGCACAATAACTTGATCGCTGAGGCGATTTTGAATCCTTTTCGATCTCGTTCGCCAGCAGTATAAAGATCTATCACTGCGAATTGTCCGGTGAGTGAGGCTAGAGATTCGGCATTGCTGAGCTGAATAGGAATAAGTATATGCCCCGCAGGAATCATGGTGTCGACATCAAAGGCCTCGGGATTAGCGGCGACGGGTTCTTTGGCGTTCGTATTTGGTAGCATTTGAATAATCAGTGCTACGAGTCCTAGGGCCACGAAGGCATACAATAAAGCCTTATCGTCTTTGATTTTTGGTATGTTGTTGAAACTCAATCCTTTTAAAAATTTCATTTTGTTTCCCCGTAAATTGGATGAAATACATTAGCAGTGTGGTGAGGAAGGTCATCATAATGAGAGCTTCGATGAGAATTTGTCCACTTTCAGACGACTGACCCATTCGCTTTCTTTTTGGTAGAGAGATGTTGAACATGATCTCTTGAGCCTCCCGTGGAATTGAAGTTTTTTTATTTCTAGCTGCAACTGCCAAGAGTGAACCCAACTCTGAAGGTCTTCAAAGTGCGGAAGAGGTTCGTAGGCCGGAGCGATGTCCGAAATATCCGGGCGGACGGCCAGAGTAGGAATTTGTGGGCGCTCAATGTCGATGTGGTTGGTGATCCAGGGCGACAAGGCAGACATTTGTTTGTACCACCCCTGTTTGATTAAATTTGCAATCTGTGGAGTTGCCATTCGCAGCTTTGTATTTGCACTTTGTATAGTGGTGTTTTGGCGGAAAGCAAGTTTGAGCCTGAGGCCTTTTATGTATGCGAGTCGCGTCTCTGCTGCCGCTATTAAGTACGGGTTGCCTGAGGCTATTGCAAGTTGGAGTTGCTGTTCGGCCAATTTTTCAGAAGCTCTCAGCTTGATTGCTGTGGGATTCATTTTGAGGAGTTTTTTTAAGTCGAGACCAACCTGATTGTGAATTTGCAGCTGCTGAGCGCGGCAAATATTTAGTATGGTCAGGTCACTTTTTAAAATGGAATAATACAAGAGTGTTGCAAAGCCCGCAATAACCAACAAGGGAAAGATTGATAAAAAAGCGATAGTTACAAAACCTCTATCTGATTTCATCTATAAAGATCCAGTTCTTTTGTAATTTTCATTTCGCGATTAAATGGCATTCTAATTTGAACCACTCCTTGGTAGCGTTGCCTTAGTTCAGTGGTTTCGATTTTTCTGATATTGCTTAGAAACAGGAAACTTTTTGATTTTTTATCAAACTCAATTCGGCAATTTTTTGATCCTTGCGTGGCATTGCAGATGAGGTGTTCATGCAGAAGGTAACTCATGCCAACGTGAACAACGCTGAAGTAGAAAGTTCCAAGAAAAAACAAAATAAAGCCCATCGTTACGAAAGAAAGGGCCAGGGCTTCAATCAAGCCCTGGCCCCGAGAGGAACAGCAGCGCGATAAGAAGTTATTTCTTGGCTTCACTGGAAATTGCGCCATCGAGAAAGTTATTGAGATCTTTCTTGCTGTACATTTTGGTATCAAGTTTTTCAGCTTTAAGCTGGGAGTCGTTGCCACTGCCAAGTGCTTTTGCGACATTGGCAAATTGAACAGCAACATTTTTGCCAACAACTCTCACGATGGACATGGTTCCAATCGCGACAATGGCGACGATGATGAGATATTCTATGAGACTTTGACCGCGTTTGTTTTTTAATTGTTTCATGAAGGGCACTCCTTAGTCGGAGAAGGCCTACTGCAAAAAGCGGGACAGACTGGCTTCGATATTAATTGGGCAGAATAAAAAAAGGATCCGTGTTTCGGATCCTTTTTCGGATATCAAAAATTAGAATGCTGGGAGTTTATTTCTTTTTTGCTTTGGCAGGAGCAACTTTAGCCCCTTTAGCGGCGGCTTCGGCTTCTTT
>JAMIQD010000273.1:0-8766 GCA_035914755.1 Pseudobdellovibrionaceae bacterium
CTTATTTTTTTATTTCAGCGTCTTTTTTTATTTTTTCAATCGCCTGAACCCAGCCCTCATAAAGATTTTCTAAAATCTTTAAGCTTGCCTGAAGAGGTTCCGGTGATCCGGAAATATTTGCTTTTGTAAACTGTTCCATTAAAAACATGTAGAGCTGCTCGAGATGTAATGCGATTTCGCCTCCAACTTTGTGGTCCAGCGTATTGTTCAATTCCATTACGATATCGAAAGCTCGTCCGATATTAATTCCACGTTCAGCAATATTTTTTTCTTCGGCAGCTTTGATCGCCTGTTTTGTAAAGCGAATAGCTCCTTCGTAAAGCATTAGCAGCAGCTTTTCTCGGCTCGCGCTCTGAATAGATGTGTTTTTATATTTCTGATAGGCGTTTTTCATAGTGATATCTTTTGTCCTCCGCTTCCTATGTTAGTTAACCCTGTTTTTGCCCCATCGCCGCAACCGAACCCATTTGTTGTTGCAGCGCCGACATTTTTTGTTCTAGATTCGCAAATTTTTTTCTTAAACTGTCTTCTTTTTTTTCAAGTTGTTTTTCTTTGTCATCAATGCGCTTATTAATTTGCGTGATTTTATCGCTCATTGATTTTTTTCGTGTCCCCACGGGGCCGAATTGCGGATTTACTAAAGTTGTCACCGCGGCCTTTACTTCTTGAACAAAGCCCGTAGCGAATCCATCACCTCGCAAAAAAGTAGCTACGCCAGAAGGATTTGCCTGCAACTCTTTGTTAAATTTATCTTGCTTGAAATCCAACGTTCCATTGCGGTTGAACTCAATTCCGATTTCGTTTAGTAATCTAATTGGAGTTCCCGCAATTGCTTGCGGTCGCGTAATGACGCTGCGGAGTCGACTCTCAACACTTCTTAATAAGCCATCCCCGCCCAAAGGACCCATTGTTGGGTTTTTTCCGTTGTTTGCAGTCAGTTTGTGTTGGCCTTGAATAAATCCTAAAGCGGCGTTGTAGGCATCAACGAAGCTTTTAATTTTTCCACTAATTACTTCTAAATTTTCTTTAACGTTGATGCGAATATTTTTTCCGGGCGCGGCTTGCTTTAACTCAAGAGCCACCCCAGGAAACAGGTCGCTGACTTTATTCTCAGGGAGTTCAATCTCAAATCCATCGACTTTCACCTTAGCATTTTGCGCCGGCTTCGACTGGTCGAAGTACATATCTTGGTCGCCATCTAGCATGTAGATTTTTGGAAACTCAATTTGCTTATCATCCCCTGTTGCCAAACCAGAGACTATCAACCGCCAACTATTATCCTTGTCTTTTCTATCTTGAATGACCGTTGCGCGCAGACCTACATTTGCCGCGTTAATTTGATTCGCAACACCATCAAGAGTTGAATTCTTACCATTTATATAGACTTCTTTTGTGCCTTCGTTCGTTTCAAATTTAATATAACCGACCCCCATCTGAGTTTTGTCTCTATCGGGAAAGCCGTTTGAGATGGCAGACGGCTTTTCTGCTAATTGAATAACTTCGATATTGTAATCGCCAGGGATCGCATTGTTTGGGTCTAATGCCCCATCAACTATGTTAGGGTCGCCACTTGTGAGTTTTTTATCTAGAAAGCCTCTTGTGCTCGTCAGCTCACTTAAGTTTTTCGTAATTTCGTTTATTTTTGTTTCTAAGTCAGTAATAAGTTTCAACTTGTCGTCTTGCTTGGCCTTCTGAGATTCCATTGTCTTCACGGGAATACGCTCAGCGTCCATCAACTGCTCGACGATATTGGGCGGTAATCCTGAAGCCATTCCGGTAATACGAATGCCAGCCACGCTCTTGAGTCCTCCTGACTCGTTATTAAAATCCATCTTGGATCTTTTATTATTCTCTCAGAATTTTTTAAAAACGGTGAGTCAATTAAATGTCCTGGACATACCTCGAAAAGCCTTAGTTATGGCTGTTTTTAGAAGATTTTTTGACACTGGTCTGGACGATGGGATTGTGTTTTTTTAAAAAGCACGCCTGAACTAGGCTGTCTTTTTGAGAAGCTGACCTTTGCCCTGCTGTGAATCCGACCGCAATGTCCAAAGTTCGAGCTCTGGAATTCGGCGTATTATCTGATCATTGATATCTTTTACTAAAACAAACTTTTTATTTTCTATAATGCACAATTCAACTTTCCAATGATGCTCTTTCACTCCTGACAAATTTCTCAATTGCTCCAAGGCTTTTTCGAGTTGTTCGTCAGACATTGGCTCTCGTTGCTGCTCTTCTCCTCCGCTCGCCTGCTGTCCATTGGCATCGCGGTCAGAAGTTGAATCCGATTTAATCGCCTTTTCCGCTCTTGCCGAGCTACTTATTGGCGTCGTTGGCAGGATGTTTGCTAAAAGACCTTTTATATTCATCACTCTTCTAATCGGTCTTTTTACTCAACAATTAAGTTCAGAATACCAAAACCAGACCTAAGTACCCAGGAGAGTCCGAATGACTCCCCTGGTAGGTTGGTACCGAGAGAAGAACGGAGGGCCTTCTCTCGAAATTTAATATTATATAATTATCCCAATAGCTTTAATGCTAGCTGTGGCACCTGGTTCGATTGAGCAAGAACACTTGTATTAGCACTTAGCAAAATACTATTTCTTGTCATCTCCGAAGTCGCCGCTGCAACGTCGGTATCTCTGATGCGTGAATTTGCTGCAGAAGCATTCTCCACCATGACACCCAAGTTGTCAGAAGTAGATGATAGTCGATTTTGAATTGCACCGAGACTTGCGCGGTAGCCATTCACTTTAAACTGCGCATCATCTAGTTTTGTAAGAGCCTCTTGCGCTCCTGTCTTTGAAGTGAAGTCAATGCCATCAACTCCTAGTTCGGCAATCGTAGCATTTGTCATTCCCGAATCGTATTGAATTCGATCTTCGTCATCGACGTTATTAATACCTACTTGAAAATCAAATACCTCGCCGGAGCCATTCAAAAGCTGAGTGTTTCCAAATCGTGTTGTTTGCGAGATCCTTTGCATTTCTAACTTTAGTTGTTGAACCTCTTTATCAGTGAAACCACGCTCTCGGTCAGAAACTGAATCTGATGCCGATTGAATTCCTAGTTCTCTAATACGAGTTAAGATATTGCTTAATTCATTCAAGCCGCCTTCTGCGGTTTGTACCATGGATATACCATCGTTCGCATTGCGCTGCGCTTGATTCATGCTGCGAACTTGCGATTTTAAATTCTCGCTGATTGCAAGACCTGCAGCATCGTCTGCCGACTTGGTAATGCGTGATCCAGATGCCAATTGAGCCATGCTCTTTTGGATCTCGCGCTGGCCACCGGCCATTGTTCTTTGCGCTGTGATAGATGCGATGTTCGTACTAATTCTGATTCCCATTTGGGACCCCCATTTTTTGGACAACCCTGTACCTACTTAGGTTGCCGCTGTTGTAACGTGTTGGTGACTTCACTTCTTCCTGTTGCTCTCTGCTAGCGATTAGTTCTCAGCAATCACTCCGAAAACTCGTCATCGATCACTTCAAGATTCAGTGTCATCGTTGCTTGTGACTTACCTTTCGGCGAGGACCAGAAAGGCTTTAGTCTCGTCGAGCAAAACTAGACTATTGTCGTATGCGAACTAGACTTTGGTTTTGAAAAACAGGGCTTTTATATTGAAATTTCAGGATCAAAGTCCTGGAAAATGGTCGTGGGGTCAGATGTCGCGTCTATACCCTGCTGGACTATTAGGTAAGTTTCGGCAACTGATCATATATAGACTGCATTTGATTCGACTCAAAGATAAAGCGACCAGGCGTGCTATTAAAAATATTTTCTACTAGAACTCTTGCAACTACAACAGCACGAATAGGTCTATACTTTTTTAAAGGACCCACCAAGGATATGTTGATTGCCGGTGAGAATATTTGCGCTATGTTTTCTGCAAACCTTTTTTCGCGCCGAAACCCTAGAAGCAGAGAGGGGCGAAACATATCAATTTCTTCGATATTCAACTTTACTACTTCGTTCTCCATTTCACCTTTTATGCGGTTATAAAAAATGGCGGAGTCGGAATCTGCTCCTATCGCTGATACAACCTGAAACTTGCGAACCCCCAAAGACTCAGCTACTTTAGCAATGGCTATTACATACTCATAATCAACCCTACGGAAAGCGGCCCGAGAACCCGCCTGCTTGAGTGTCGTACCCAAACAACAAATAAAAACATCTGCTTTTAACTTATTTTTATAAATTTCGATTTTTGAAAATTCAGTGACAATATTTTCAGTCTTACGATGGTGTTTAGTCGGCAAGGCAGCACGAGTCACTACAACAATCCGTGCGACTCGTGGATCTCTCTCCAAAAGATCCAAAACTTCGGCCCCAACAAGGCCTGTTGCTCCGAACAAACATACGCATAAAGAATCAATCTCACCCACATCTAATTTAATGACAGAAAACACAACAGCGAAACCCCTGCTGCGGCGCATACCCAAAAGGAAGGCCGTACAAAAAACCCCGGGGAGCTTGCGCCCCCCGGAGCGGGCTTAAGAGTAGGTTTTGTGGGCGACTACTCGTTAACTGTATATTTCTCAGAACCTTTTTCCCGAAAAGGCTCCTTTAATTATTTTGATTGCTTTATATCTCAGGAATTTGTGCGATAAATCTTGTGACGTATCACTCAAACTCCTCAAATATACTTTAAGAGTCCGATGAGTCTGCAGCGGGTTAGCGCTACAGACTCGGTTAATTTTTATCACATTTACATCAAGATATGATCACTGACTATAAGAGCTTCAAAGCAACACCCGGTGTTTGGTTCGCTTGTGCTAAAACCGAAACCGCAGCTTGTTGCAAAATATTGGCAGAGGTCATCTCTGATGACTCCTTCGCGACATCCGTATCTCGAATGCGTGAGTTCGCAGCCGATAAGTTCTCATATTGAATATCTAAGTTACTCACAGTTGAGTCGAGTCGGCTCTGAACCGCACCAAAGTTCGCTCGTAATGAGCTCACTTTTACCAGGGCATCATCGACTGTCTGCAAGGCCGATCGAGCATCTGATTTTGTATCGACTACCAGGCCATCAATCCCCAGCTCTGAAGCTGTCGCATCGCTACCCAAATCATAGGTGATAACGTTTTCTGGTGTTCCGAAAGCTCCGACCTGGAACTCCATCTTACCACCAGATCCATCTAGCAATCTCTTATCGCCAAACACTGTTGTCTTTGCGATACGATCCGCCTCTTGCACCAACTGAGTTGCTTCCAAGTTCAAGAATCCACGCTCGCGGTCACCGATATGATCCGAAGCTGCTTGAACTCCTAATTCTCGCAAACGGATTAAGATATTACTAATTTCATTCAATCCACCCTCTGACACTTGTATCGCAGAGCCGGCATTGAACGCATTGTTTCTGGCCTGAGCTATACCTCGAGTCTGACCCCGGATATTCTCTGATATCGCCAAACCTGCCGCATCATCTGATGCATGCACAATACGCGAGCCCGATGCTAAAGCAGCGGTCGCATGTTCAGCTCTTTTCTGCTGAACTGATAACACACGTTGCGCCGAAATTGACGCCATATTGGTCTGAATTCTTAAGCCCATAGATCCTCCTTAGGATAAGTCCAACGTGGTTCCGACCCACCGAAGCACACGCTGGTATTTTGCTAAACTTGTTTTTCTAAAACTTTTTTTAGCTGGAGCGCACCCCTGCCCACTGTCGAGGTGATTGATCTCTTCAGTGGGAGGAGTTCGCCTAAGGAGGGATTGTTCGAGTGACTGCTAGAACAAAGATCCTGAGGGTTAGCTCCAACACGTTACATGTAACTTCTCGGCCTTGGTCCAGAAAACTTTAGGCCCAAAGTCCAGCAATACTTAGACGCGGCGCATCTTGTGCTTGGAAACACTCAGGTACGGGAATAAAAAATTTTTTAATTTTATACGACAAAGGTCTAGTGTGACCTAGACCTTTCATGGATTATGTTACGCAATTAATCTCAACATCGCCTCATTCGTGCTATTCGATTGCGATAACACGGCAGCCTGGTACTGCTGCAAAATTTGCCCACGACGAACATCACTCATTGCTTGTGCAACATCCGTGTCGGCCATTCGAGAATGTGCGGCAGTGATATTTTCAATTCCAACTTGTAAGTTGTTTGCAGCACTATCTAAGCGTGACTGTATTGCTCCGTATTTCGCTCGGGCAGAAGCCACTTTGCTCATCGCACTGTCAATATCGCTCAAGTTGCTCCGAGCATCACTCTTGGACTCAACACTCCCCCCCTCAATCCCCAATTCTGAAGCAGAGGTATTCGTGTCAGATGTGTAGCGTATAATATCATCTTTGCTACTATGAGTTCCAACCTGAAACTCATAGTCTTTGGAGCTTCCGTTCAACAACGCTGTCGAGCCAAAGGACGTGGTCTTTGCGATGCGGTCTAATTCTTCGCTCAGTTGGATGTACTCATAATTCAAGTACTCCCGCTCCTGATCAGAATAGGTATCGCTTGCCGCCTGCACAGCTAACTCGCGCAATCGCACCAATATATTATTTTGTTCATTGAGCGCGCCTTCAGCAACCTGAATAAAACTTGTCGCATTATCGGCATTAGTAAGTGCGGCCTTCTGCCCCCGAACCTGCCCTTGCAATTGTTCGGCGATGGCGGCCCCGGCAGCGTCAGCCCCAGGCGAGCTAAAGCGGGTTCCGGACGCTAAGTCCTTCATGGCTCTTTCTGTCGATCGTTGGGTTAACCCCAAATACCGCTGCGCCATTAACGACGCGGTTACTGGTGTCACACGTAACATAGAAGCTACCTCCCCTTCCGCGAGTGCCTCGCCCTGAGACATTTGGAAGGAAAAAAGCGCCCACAATCTATCTCTAAGACCTTTGTCTAGCAGTCACAAATCTTTTCGGCTCGGTGCGTTAAAACTTTAGTATTATTTAGCTATTATTAATCCATCGAACCATTGTGAGACGATTCTTTAAAAAATGACTCTTCGTCAAAGGGCAAAAACACCCGCGCCGAGTAGGCCACATTTCTGGCCCCACCGAACTGTCTAAAAAGTCCAAAAACATGCTCTCGCACTCGCCTGCGAGCCGTGCTCCAATCCGCAGGACCACTTGTTCTATAAAAAACACCAAAATATATATCCCCCCGATTTGCAGAGGCGCGGCCCGATATTGCCACCGCCGGATCAACAGTCCCAGTCTTTGCAACCAGGCTGTTTGGAATTGCCGAGTAACCTGGCGTCAATGTGCTTTCATCCGAGCTTGAGACAGCCATAATATCTTTCAAATCGAAATTACCGTCCTTTTGTAATCTTTGTTGCAATAATCTCGTTACATTAACGATCGTTTGGCAAGAAGCCCGGTTGTATCCCTTGATTTCCCGGCCGCTTTTGTCATTACCAATCGTCAGAGAGTTTCCAGATCCATTAATGAAATGAATATTTGATGAACTTAAATTTTGAAAAACAAAATTATCAAAAGCAGCACTTCCACCCAGATAATCATATAACTTATCCGCAACATGATTATTCGAAACACTATTCATTTCTTTGAGATAACGAAAAAGAGGGGCTGAGTTTAAAGAAAATGTCCGAGTTGAGCTAGAGTCATGATAAAAATCGGTCATTGATAAAAACTGAACCTCTTTTACCGAAAGCCGGATATGCTGCGACAGCCTCACCTTCGCCTTCGCAGCGTCCGAAAAAGTTTCAAAATACTCTTTCTGTAGATTCGCTAAATGGTTCTCAAGAGAGACCTTGATTTCGCTAGCTGATGGATTTCTTAAATCAACAAAATCGATCAAAACTTTCCAACGCATCTTTAGATTTTCATCAAAGCTCAGATTTCGAATCTCATAAACTCCAATGCGATTTAGTTCCGAGAACAAAAAATGCGTCATCTGGCGTCCCCAAAATGGATCTTGAGACCCCTGAATGTGAACATCATAAATTTGATCGCCCACAGGTGTAATGTGAATTCGTGTATCAAATCTAAAGTCAGGCCCAAGCTCGGTGATGGCCCAATACGAAACCACAATTTTTGAGACCGAGGCGACCTCGAATAGGTCGTCGACTTTATAGCCCTGAACAACCTCACCCGGCGCATCGCGTACGTAACAAATTGCGTTCATAGAGCTCTCTGCGGCAACCCAAAATATCGGCAAAATCAAAAGTAAAAATAAGATGATTTGAATTCGAAAAAATAATCTCACAGAATCTTCCTAATCACCGACATTTAATTAAAACTTATCGAGAAAGAGAAGGTCCGGTCTGTACCGCCAAAGACCGCAGGGATATTTGGAAAACCTCTATAATCACGAACTTTTTTCGCAAGAGCGTCGCTCATCTTTTGGTAGCCAAATTTATTTTTTTTATCACTCAAACCTACGCGGCTGAAACTATTATTTCTGTCGTAGGCACCATAAAACCCGGTAAAAAAATCAAACCGATTTTCGCCGATAATTGCGCCGCCCTCATCGCGAACAACGAAGTAACCGTTGTGCAAACTTCCGTTCGGAAGCTTTAAGCCCACTAACTTAGGAACAAAAATGACACTTCCAACGGCATGGAATGCCGGATCCGCCGCAACAGAATAAAATGGATCCAAACAAATTGACCTAACTCCGTACCCGTAAGGGCATCGCATTTCACGCCTCTCAGCGAAGCGATTGGCCCCATCTTTTTTTTGTGTAAAATTGAAGGCCCGCATTTTTCCGCCCTCTACTACAAAGCAAGATCCCTGCAAAAGACAGTTATCATAATCTCTCTTGCAGAGCCGAGCTAAAACCACATCTTTTT
>JAMIQD010000274.1:0-2445 GCA_035914755.1 Pseudobdellovibrionaceae bacterium
TCGCCAGGTTGTCGTTCAGCCTTGCCCCGGGCTGGCCGAGGACGAGCAAAAAACACCTGGCTCGATGCTGCAGCTGGAAGTTCGCTACTCAGCTCCTGGAGCTACCTTCTAAATGCCAAACCACAGCCGACAACGACTTGCCTCGTTGGCCTAGCGGTATACCGAGCTCTCGTAGCCACCTGGCCCTTTCTCTCTTGGAGCCTCAAGGCCCCTAACGATGTTTACGTCGGAGAAAAAAAAGTGGCCGGCATCCTGATAGAATCCGTTCTACAGGGAGATGAGGTTCGAATCATTGTGGGTCTTGGTATCAATGTTTTAAACTCCCCGACAGAAATCTCTACATCGGGCTCAATTTTAGAATCACTACCTGCGGGAACCCCTCTGCTAGGCCAGGATTGGACTTCGTGTTTGGATCGTTTGTTATTTGAGATCACCGACGCCGTCTCTCGCTGCGAAGAACCACTCTCAACAACCGATCAGAGATCTTTGCTTAAAGCATTAAATGAAAACCCACATCTCAAAGAGTATTACGAGAAAGTTGAATCCACTGGCACTCTCGTTTTTGAGAGTGGAAAAACCGTCAATTGGTCGGAGCTCTAAGATGGCAACAACAATCACTCCCTTTGCAGATATTGGCCGTGACTGCCCAGACTTCAAGCTCCCCTCCGTGGACGGAAGTTTTTTTTCTTTAAAAGACTTTCGAAATGGAAAACCCTTTGTTGTTTTTTTTATTTGTAATCACTGCCCTTACGTCAAAGCTGTTGAAGATCGCCTCATCCAACTGGGGCATGATTTAAAAGCAATCGGAATCAACACGGCGGCCATCTGCTCGAACGACGAAGAGAATGACCCCGAAGACAGATTCGAAAATCTGCGAAAGCGCTGGCAAGAAAAAAAATACCCCTTTCCGTATTTGCACGATAAAACCCAAGAGGTTGCCAAAAGCTTCGGCGCCATTTGCACTCCGGACTATTTTGTCTATGACCAAAACCTCAAGTTGGCTTATCGAGGACGCCTTGATGACTCTTGGAAGGATCCTTCAAAAGTGAGCCGCCGTGAACTGTTTGAGGCTGTTCTCCACATTGATCGCGGGGAACCCATCAACGAACAACAAACACCCTCGATGGGTTGCTCAATAAAGTGGGTATCAAGATGAAAATTCTCAGACAATTTTTATTAGCTGCGATTCTTGCCATCGTAACTTTAGTGGTTTGGCTATCCTACTATCTCGGAGCTTTTAAATCCGTGGATATAACTGACGGCGCACGCCCTGCCATGAAAATGATCTACAAAGACCACACTGGCTCTTACCATAAAATCGTTAGCGTTATTCAAGAGGTCGAAACCTGGGCTAAATCCCAAAATATCGACTGCACAGTCTCTTTCGGTGAGTATATCGATGATCCCAACCTCGTTGAGGAGATACGCCTGCGTAGTCGCGGTGGCTGCATTGTTAAGGACTTCCCCACCAGCCTACCTCCTGAGTACAAAACTCAAGAGGTTCCCGAACGCAACTACGTCATCGCCGTCTTCTCTGGATCCCCAGGAATTGGCCCTATAAAGGTCTACCCAAAGGCTGAGGCCTTCATGAAAAACCACCAGCTTGTTATGGATGGCTCCGTCCTCGAAACCTATGTAATCCATTCACAAAATGAGATGACTACGACCTATCTTTTTCCTGTAATAAAGAACCTATAGGCCCCAATTCAGTTGCTTTTTTATACAAGCAGACTTAAGAAACCTCCGAACGTGGAGGATATATGAAGACCTTTATTTCTACCTTTGTTATTGCATTTGTTTTTTCGTCGCCAATTCTTGCTCAAGATAAGACTCCATTTGAGACTCTTCGCGATGCCTTCAATAATGCCGACACCGGCGCTAAAATCGACGATTTCGAAACAGATCTTTGGACAAATTGCGTTTATGTAAACACAAAAAATCCAAACACCACCGCCAGCACCATTGTCCGTGTTTTACAATGGGATGATGTAACCGACAACGGCCCTTTGTTTCCCGGCGGAGGCAATCGACGTGTGGATGTTTTTAATGACTATTCGGTCGACCAGAAGTTAGCGTCTTTCTTTGCCGCATCAACCATTCGAGAAACCGACGAATACTTGAAACAATCCCTAAGTGGTTATGGCTGGAATCAGGTAAATATTCTCGGTAAAAAGCAAAATGGCCTCTTACTTTTTTCAGCAGAGTACAGTGAAAATCAATACACACAAATAGAACCTAAAATTTATGGCTACTGCTGGGACAAAGACCAGCAACAAGAAAAGGACCTTCCCCTTCCTGTTCCTCAGTAAATCTCGTACTGCGTTGTCACATCGACACGCACCTTCACTTGCCCTGGCATCACTTCAGTTGACGCCGATTCGCTATAGGCCATGGCCTTCACCATTCCAACTCGGGGCAGGGGCCCCGCTGTCGGACCAACCCCAT
>JAMIQD010000275.1:0-3932 GCA_035914755.1 Pseudobdellovibrionaceae bacterium
GACATAGCTCGGTGATAACCTTCTTGCAGAGCGTGCTTCCAAGAAGCGCCCTTTCCTAATTCTTCGCGAATCCTCTCGTTAATCAAAACGTTTGCATCTACGGCAAAACCCACCGTAAGGGCAATGGCTGCAATCCCAGGCAAGGTTAGAGTCGCTCCTAAAGAAGTTAGAAGAGCGAAAACCGAGAGAATATTGATTGCCAAACAAATATCAGCAACGATTCCCATAGAGCGATAATAGACAGCCATAAAGATGACAATCAGAATGGCTCCAATATATGATCCTAGCTTTGCTTTGCCAATAGAGTCAGACCCCAGAGACGGCCCGACACGACGCTCTTCAAGTTGTTCAAGAGTCGCAGGCAAGGCCCCGGCACGGAGTGCTGTCGAAATCATTTTTGCTTCATCCATGGTTTTTTGGCGATCTAAACCTCGCCCCAAAGTGATGCGTGCATGCCCCCCGGTAATGGGCTCATTAATATTCGGCGCCGACTTAACAACTCTGTCTAGAACGATGGCAACTCGCTTGCCTCGCGCAGCTGTCGTGATATCACCAAAGCGCTTTGCGCCGCTAGCATTGAATACTAAAGAAACTTCAGGCTCGCCATATTGACCATAGCCTACAGAGGCATCATCTAAAGATCCACCGCTCAAGTCAGTATCCGTTTTTAACAAAAATGGAATAGCGCCAATTTCCATCTTTGTCGCGTTGTCAGACTTTTCGAAATACAAAACTGTTTTTTCAGGGATTTTTCCTTTTAGATCTGCATTGAGTCGATTGACATACTCGGTGTACTTGGTTGTTGCCATAGTATAACCACCAGCCTTCTCAGCCTCGGCAATCAGTGTTTGGAGCTCCTGGATGGATTTTGTATCGTCAACGATCATAAAATCCAACTTGGCAGTGGTATTAATTAACTCTTTGGCTCTCTCTGCATCGGCCATCCCCGGAAGCTGAACTAAAATGCGATTCGCGCCCTGCTGAGTGATGCTCGGCTCTGAAACACCAAATTCATCAATACGATTTCGAATAGTCTCAATCGCCTGATGAAGCACCTTCGCCTTGTAGTCGTTAACATAAGCATCGTAATAACGCATCACCAACTGATTTCCGCTATCACTCATTTCTTGCAAAACCGTCCCGTACTGTTTGCTTAAATACTCTTTGGCTTTTTGTTTTGCGGCTTCATCCGCTGCAGTAAGAGTGATTTCACCGGTTGAAGGACTTGTAACTTTTAGCTCAGAAATATTAATATTGTCCTTTGCAAACTCGGCACTCAAACTCGCAATCAAACGCGATGTGCTTTCAGTCAATACACCTTCGACATCCGCTCCCATTACCAAGTGCAGGCCGCCCTGAATATCCAAACCGTAGTTTAGCTTGGTCTTCGAAGGCCACCATTTGTTTTCAAGATTAACCAGGTTTGGAGTCACCCACACGATTGCTAGGGCTACTCCCAAAATCGCTAGAATTGATCTAAGACGTAAACTTTCCATTAGGCTTTTCCTTCGGCAGCTTTTGCCTGTGACGACAATATCTGACTGCGTAGAATTTTAATGCGAACACCGTCCGCAATTTCTAAGGTCACATAGGTGTCTGTGATGCCCTCGATAGTTCCAAGAATACCACTGGTTGTAACAACGGACTCGCCGCGCTTAAGTTCAGAAACAAATTTTTGGTGATCTTTTTGGCGCTTCGCCTGAGGTCTGATAATCAAAAAATAAAAAATTACGAAAATAAAGATGAAAGGTAAGAACATTTCAAAACCAGATGGAGTGGTAGCACCCCCCGCGGCCTGTTGCGCAAACGCTTTTGTCCCCAAGAAAATCCAAAACATGAATAACCTCCACATCTAATTTAAAGTGAAAAATTCACCATTAAATGAAACTGAAATCAATGTTTTAGTGGTTCTGCTTAAAGGGCGCCATCCTTTTTAATGAAACGCGTTAAGCAATCATCTCTGAAAGAAGCCCATGTGCCCATTTCAATAGCATGTCGCGCTCGTTCCATCAGCTTCATATAAAAATGCAGATTGTGAATTGTGTTCAAGCGAGAGCCTAAAATTTCTCCACTCAAAAATAGATGTCGCAGGTAAGCTCGCGAATAATTCTTGCAAGTATAACAGTCACACTCTGGATCGAGAGGCCCTTCGTCTTCTCGATATTCAAGGCGCTTGATACTCAGCTTTCCTTGCCATGTGTATATAGTTCCATTGCGAGCAACACGAGTCGGCATAACGCAGTCAAACATATCAATGCCGGCATCGATTGAGATAATCAGATCCGTCGGCGTTCCTACTCCCATCAAATAACGGGGCTTGTGGCTTGGCATCAACGGAGCAATGTGAGGAAGCAACTCATGCATCAAGTGAATGGGCTCGCCAACACTGAAACCACCCAGAGCATAGCCAGGCAAGTCCACGCTGGTCACCTGCTGAAGAGAGTATTTACGATGCTCAAGACTGAGGCCCCCTTGCACGATGCCAAAGAGCAAACTCTCTTCTCGAGTCATGGCCTGCTTTGATCGCAGAAGCCAGCGATAGGTTAAGTCCATGCTCTTTTTAATTTCATCGTCTGTAGCTGGATACTTGAGGCACTCATCAAAGGCCATAATGATATCAGAGCCAAGATCCATTTGGATCTCCATGCTTTTTTCAGGACTGATAAAATGTTTGGCGCCGTCCAAGTGCGAACGAAACTCAACCCCCTCTTCGCTCATTTTTCGAAGCTGAGAGAGAGAAAAAACCTGAAAGCCGCCAGAGTCTGTCAAGATCGGCCCCTGCCAGTTCATAAACTTATGCAGACCGCCGAGCTTTTTAATCAGCTTCTCGTTTGGACGTAAATGCAAATGGTAGGTGTTGCCGAGAACGACTTGAGTCCCGCAGTCTTTGAGCTCTTCGGGGGTCATGGCCTTGACCGTGGCCTTGGTGCCGACAGCCATAAAAACGGGAGTCTCGAAGGACCCGTGAGTGGTGGTAAAAGTTCCACGCCGAGCATTGCCTTCGGACCTGTGGAGAGTGAATTTGCCTATTTGAGCCATACCGATAGATCCCCATATGAAAAGAGGCGGAACTTTCTCTCAACCGCCCATTGATAGCAAGCTTTAACTTGCTGCAATCCGGCAAACGCCGAAACCAGGGCGAGCAAAGTCGACTGAGGTTGATGGAAGTTCGTGAGTAACCGATCAACGACCTTAAACTGATAAGGGGGTTGGATCAAAATCTTCGTCAATCCCTTGAAGTTTCCTTCGAGATCACACGACAAAACTCCGCCGCCAACAGACTCCAGGGCTCGTGCGGCGGTGGTGCCGAGGGCCCAGACTTTTTGCCCGCAGTCTTTTGCGGCCACCAAGGATCGCCAGACATCTCGTGGAACTTCAATATACTCAGCATGCATTTCGTGATCGTTAAGGTCTTCTGCCACTACGGGAAGAAAAGTTCCAAGCCCAACATGAAGAGTGATCTCTAAGACCTCAACTCCACGAGATTTTAATAATTTTAAATCTTGTTCGCGAAAATGTAGACTGGCTGTGGGCGCGGCAAAACTTCCGGGGCTTGCGGCCCAGGCAGTTTGATACCAAGACTCATCTTCACGAACTGTGTGACGCTGGTCTCGCGCTTTTTGGATATAGGGAGGAAGTGGCAACTCACCCCACCGCAAGAAATAATCCTCGTTTACTGCCTCACTCAAATGGACAACCTGGGGTCTGCCTTTTTGCACGAGGGTCATAATAAGCCCTCCTGGGAGGGCGATCTCATCACCCAGCTTGTTTTTGCGGGATGGAAACAGCACTTCCCATTCGAGGGGGGACTTCTGCTCTAAGAAGAGGATCTCGAGATCTCCTGCGAACACGCGCCGCTTTAAAACCTTTGTATTATTAATGACGAGGACATCACCTGCGGGAATAAGCTCAAGAAGTTGTTGAAGGGATAT
>JAMIQD010000276.1:0-8986 GCA_035914755.1 Pseudobdellovibrionaceae bacterium
CAAGTTGCGTCGATGATTCAGGACGGACTGGCAAATGCGCAGCTTTGAAATTCATATTGTTTTGGTAAGAACGCTGTACGAGAGAAACATTGGAGCGACATCGAGAGCCATGAGTAATATGGGGGCAAATCGCCTTATACTTATCTCTCCGCAATGCGAACTCACGTACGAAGCACAAAAGGCCGCAGCCACGGGGCAAACGGGGCTGCAAAATCGCACGACTTATTTGAGCTGGACGGAATTTCTTAAAAACGAACCAGAAAGTATTAAGATTTGCTTCACTGCCAGAGATGGAAAGGGGAGACAAATTCGCGACATAGATGACATTCTCTTGGATATTAAACACCATGCCCCGCAATTTCAAATGCTAAACGAAAATCCCTACCCAATTCACCTTATCTTCGGACCTGAAGATTGGGGACTCAGCGCTGAAGATTTAGAGATGGGCAATTTTTGCGCCTGCATACCGACCTTTGGAGAAAATTGGAGCTTGAATCTTGCTCAGGCAACCCTACTTGCAATGTTCTCTCTGCGCAAAGCTTGGGGAGGCGAAAGAACGCCGCTTGACGGCCAGCAAATCATTCGCAGCACTCAAGGAATAGAAGGGATCGATCCCGATAGAACTTTAAAAACCTGGCTCAGCGAAATGGGTTTTGATCTTTCTAAAAAACGAATTAATGCGTACACAGTTTTGCGCCGCATGCTTCTGCAAAACACCCCAACGAAAAAAGAAATTATGATTCTCGAAACTGTACTGCAACAAAGCATCAGGAAATTGCGCGAATATAATGAGTTGCGGAAACTCAAAATTTAGTTTTGCGAAGCAGCTTTGCGAAGTTGAGATTCTTGTTCGTAGAATTTCTTTTCAAAGCGACGATAAGACTCAAGTCGAACTTCAGAACCCAAAAGCATCTTCATTCGCTCTAAGGTTTGTTTTTCTAGCTCTCGCATTTTCAGAATTCCATCTTTAACAAAATCAGGGTGAATCGCCAATCTCTTTTCGCCGAGTTCTTTTACTAACGCACTCGACACTGAAATAACCTGAATAGATTTGTCTTCATCGACTCTCCAGGTTTTTAGTAAATATGCAGATGCTGACTTGTAAAGTTTTTTCTGAAATTCAGCGTCCTGAAATCCATCAACAAAACCCTTAGTATAAATAACAGCATCCGTATACGTATCCTTTAATTCGGCCACCTGAACGGGGGCGAACTTTCGCTTGTCTAGATCCTCTTGGCGACGACGCGTTTCTTCTGCGGCGATGGTTCGCATCGGATTTTTATCTTGAGTCATTACGGCATACATTCGCGAACCACCGACTGCGGCGATTAAACCGCAAACCAGTCCCACTGACATCCAACGAATATTTTCTTTCTTCTTCTTCCGTTGAAGCGAAACTGATTGCTTCGGAACTCCCGTTGTCGGATCGCTGAACGAAATGGCTTTGCCTTCGATCACATCCTGTACGCCCTCAAATATTTGGCTGGACACCTGGTCCCATTTTGATGGCTCCAAAACTTTGGCAATTCGAGTTTCGACAACGACCACAACTTCTTTTACGATTTTATCCCTGCGACTGACTATCTCCTCAAACAGCTCACGCTCCAACTTTTGAAGTCGTTTGCCCATTTCAAGCTGAGATTCATTTAGTCGCTCCTCTGAGTCTTTTAAAATTTGCTGGCGCTCTCGCTCTAAACGCTCGCGCAGCTGGGCTTTTTGTTGACTCAACTCTGCCTCAATCTGTTTCTTTTTCTCGTCAGCGGATTGTATTTCAAGCGAGAAGTGGCCTACTTGCGCCTGCAGCTCCTTCAGTTTTGACTCTAAGCTAGATTTTTCATTCAAGAGATTCTGGTTTTGTGATTTTAGTTCTTTGTTTTTTTGCTCTTGATTTTCTAATGCTGAGTGCGAGTTTGCCTCTTGCACGCGAATACTCGCCAAATCTTTTTTCGCAGCTAAAACTTCATCACTTAGAGCGTTAAACTTAGCGACCAAATCTGATATTCGAATCTCGTGCTCTTCTTTCTCGCCAAGAGCTTTAATCTGTAACTCCTCTTCTTCTTTTTTAAGCAGCGTCACACTTTTCTGCTTAACTTCAATCTGTTCGCGAAGATCTTTGAGCTCAGTCTGTATATCTAATCGAGCCTTTTCAAGCATTTCTTCGGACTGCATTTTTGCAAAACCCAAAAGATCCTGTGATTCTGCTTTGGCGCTCGCAACAATATCAGAGGCTTCAATTTCTGCTTTGCTAATTGCCTTTTCAAAGGCTTCTTTTCTTACGATTTCAGCTTCTTGGCGCGCTTCAGATATGACATGATCTACTTCTTTGCGCGTTTTATCGCGCATGTTTTCGACAAATAATTCGACTTCATCTCGAAGCTCTTGGGCCATGTGCCTCGCCCGAGCAATTAACTCCTGCCCTTGATCCTGAAACGACATAAGCACAGCGTCTGCTTCTTTGTGTGCTGCCGAAATTTTCTTTTGATAATAAACATCGGCATCGGCCTGACGTTCACGCGCCTGAACATAAATTGTTTGGACACGCTTCTCTGCTTGGATCTCGCCCTCATAAATAATCTGCGCCGCTCTTTTATGAGCTTCGTGCAAAATCTGCTCACCCTCAAACTGCGGTGAATTTTCGTGGCCAGCGGGCCCCGTCGCAAGATCTCCGCGTCCAACGGGCCTTTGCGCTTGAGTTTGATTGCTCTTCGCGTTCGTTTTTGGCAAAACAAGTTCAACAGATTTTTTTTCTAATACAGAGTTTTGCACTTTTTCCGCAGCTTTTTCTTCTGCGACTTTTTTTTCAATTTGAATGTTAAAGTGGGACTTTTCAGGCCTGCGTTCGACGATTTTCTCAGAGACGAGCTGCGGAACTGCAAAATCTGGTGTTTTATTATTGGCATCCTCAGACGCCTCTTGTTCTTTTAACTCAAGCGTCACCGCAATAATATAATCTGATTTTCCAATACGAATTTTATCATCAGGGAGAATGCTTACCAAGGTGTTAGGAGCTATTTTGATGTTATTAACAAATGTTCCATTTGAGGAGCCTTTGTCTTCTATCCAAATTTGTTGCTGCTTGCGATAGACACTTAAATGAACTCGGCTAATGCTATCTTCAGTCAAAGAAATTGCGCAATCCACAGAACGACCAATCGTGAACGAATCCTCGTTCACGATTTTTGTCATTATTTGGTCCTTTCGCTGGACCGTAACTGTGTATTTACACAGAGTCTTTTGCATTACTCAGTCCTTTTACTCCGATTACGATGCCTTTGGCTTTCTGACCTCTAAGAGCTCTCGAGACCTGCTCGCTTTTGTTATCTCTTTGTTAAGAGCATCTTCTGCCAAAGCCTCAACAGCATCTTTGTGCTCATCAAATGGCTTTTCATCGCGAGGATAGTCGTTACTATCACTTCGATACCACAAAAGATCCAAGGCACTTTCGAATCGATCTATCATCGAGACGTAGGCTCTCTCTGGCGACATCATCGTGTTTAAAACGTGGCTTAATAAAGAAAAGACGATACCAACGATCGACGACTTCATAGCAAAAGAAATCTCATGCAGAAATTTATCCATAACGTTTTTCGTAGTTTCTAAATCTTGAAGATTCATTCCTCCGAGATCTCCGAGGCCGCCGGATATTCCAATGAAGGTTCCCAAAATTCCCGTTACGACGAATAGCCCAGGAAAGATCGCAATCAGATCATTAAGCCCGGCCATCGGCAAAACTCCGAACACGCGGTTAAAGCATGGATTGTGATGAAAAGTCGCTTTTGTGATATTTAAAAGCTTTGGTGTTTCTTTAGTCCATTTCAAAAACTTAAGCTGCTTGAGAATATCCTTCACCAGCCAAGCACACCCTTGTTTGACTAAAAAAATTCTATCGCTCCAGGCCATTACGGCATCTGGTCTTCGTCGCTTCATACGATCACGAATTTCGAACGCTTCATAGTACGTTCGCTCTAGCATTCTTTTAGACAGAACGAAGAAGGACACGCCCTCTGGGTGGGACCCTGGAGTTTCGGTTTCCATATAACGATTGACTCTCTTTTCAAACTCACGAGAGAACCACTCGTGCCGGCGCACTGTGTAGTAAATCATTGCCCTGAAAAACACACCAAAAAGAAACATGACCGCCATCGCGTATGGAAGGCTGATAATAAAATATTCAGCAATCGTTTTTACAGTCATAACTCACCTCTTTTACTTCTTTTGATCCACGTTAAATCGAATAATAACTCTTTGAGCTTTTTTGCAGTCATTTTGTTTACAAAACTCTGCCGCATTCGCCACATTTCGATTATTTATATTCATTACTTCTAAGAAACTTCGGCCAGACACCTTCATCAAAGAGACCAACTCTTTTTGATGCTGAAATTGCATATTATTATCATCAAGAACATATCCGAATATTGCATTTGCGCGGCGATAGCTAAGATCCATGTTGTACTTGATAGCCTGCTTATCTTCTGGTTTTGAGCTTTTCGGATCTATAAATCGCCCTTTGTAAGTCGGCGATGCAAATCCAATGATTTCTACCGCAGAAATTTTTTCAGAAATTTTTGGGTTGCCAAAAATTGACTTCGAATAAATCGGCACTGCCTTCTCTAGAACGTTCTTCATTTCGTTTTTAAGATGATCCGAATCGCTATCGAAATAAGCTTGACCGAAATCCAGAACGACATCTCCTGTCTCCATATCAACGTCAGCTTTGATTCCTGCTTTTGCGAACCCCTTTTTAATTTCTTCAGCGACGCCTTTGCGCGCCTCAATTTCGGCTTTCGCTTTTGCAAGTTGTCCTTCTGTGCTGGCCAACTTTCCGCCTAGAGACGCAAGCTTATTGCCAAGTTCTTTTTCTCTCGCAGCCATCGCCGCCTTGAATTCGCCTTCGCGTCGAGCGCGCTCGGCAGCGCCCATGGCTTTATTTTTTCGAAGCTCGTTTTCAAACGCTTCGCGCTCTCGAGCTTTCTCGTTTGCAAATGCAGTCTTTAAATTACCCATTTCTGCTTGAGCTTGCGACTGACTCTGTTTGAGTTTTTCGTAAAGGCCTTTTGCTTCGCCCTCTTTTTGTGCTAACAAACCGCTGGTCTGACTTAACTGTGTATTCGTTTTTTCTAACATGGCATTGGTTTGGCTCAATTGTGCATTAACCTGATTTAACTGCTCCGAACTCTCTTCTAGCTGTTCAGCATATTTTTCATTCGCCATCGCCAGCTGGTTCACACGACTATCATTTTCGGCTTTAACCTGCTTAATTCGCGCTTCGAAACGTTCTTTGCTAATCTTATTGGCGCGATATGCCTGTTTTATCTCGTTCATTTTTTGCTTTAAGTAGTTGTTGGCTTCATCAATTTTTCGTTCACCTTCGGCAATCATGCGTTGCTTCTGTTGAACATCTTTTTGTAGATCCGTAATTTCTTCTTCTTTGCTCTCGATTTCTACATCCTGGTCTTTAATCAGGTCATCTCGATTAACAATCTTCGATTTTGCCATTTTGTTGGCATTTAGAACATTGCGAACCATTTGCTGGTACTTATTTAAGGCCTTAGCTTTGTTCTCATTTTCAAACGCCTGCTGAATGAGTTTATCTTTTTCTGATTTCGCATCCTCTTGAAGTAGAGTTAACTTGTCCATTAGCTCTTGATACTCTTGCACTTCATTTTTCGGCGCATTGTTCATGTAGTCATTTTTGACGTTCTCATACATCTTAAGTTGACCCTTAAGTTCATTCACTTCCATCGATAATTTTTGATTTTCAACCTGAGATCTGATCGCGTCAGTTCCTGTACGCAAACTCGAAATTACATAAAGCAACAGAAAGATCGTGCTAAGACCTAAAAATAAATCCGAATAGGATGTCCAGAAGTTATCCTGATTTTCGCCATGTTTATTTTTGCTATAATTAAACGACATTTTGCGCCACCATCCATTAAATCCCTGTCGGCACGTCTGCCAACATATTGATTAACGGAATTTCATGCCGATGTCTGAAGGCCAGTTGGCGACGAGAAAAGGGTTCCTCTTCTTTGGTACAGTTCCATTTTATTTTTTATATGCGCTAGCTAAAAAGAGCCGTAAAACGCCAGGACGTTGGGATCGACAATGATCGAGCGTGGATTCCAGCCAACCAACTTTAGTCCGTTGGCGTCACTCAATCGACTGAGCGCCACATAGGCCTGGCCCGGCTCCCACAAAGATCGAAGATCACACCACAGCTCATCGAGAGTTGCCCCTTGGCTTTTGTGAATGGTCGTTGCGTAAGCCAAATTGAGCGGAAACTGAATAACGGTGGCATTGACCTTGCCCTCCGCATCTTGCAGGCTGAAAGTCGCTTTTTCAACACTCACCTCGCGGCCTTGATCTTTTTTAATGGTGATTTTATCAGGATCGATTTTTACCACCACACCTCGAGTTCCGTTGATCCATCGCTTTTGCGGATCATTTTGTAGAAAAATAACTCGACAACCAATTTTGAGCGTCAGCTTTTGAGGAACTGGCGCAACCTTCATCAAGGTCTCAATATGTTTTTCGGAGCCAATATAAATAGAATCAATAACAATCTCATCCTGATTAATTTCTTTAAGTTTTTTCTTGTTAAACTCTTCCGACATATCTCGGCGCCCAAAAAGACGAATGCCAGAATCTTCTTCATCATGGAGCCGCACTTTCTGACTTAAGAAATCAAAAACTCTTGGCGTCACTTTGCCGTAGCGAACGTCGCTCAGAATATCTAAAAAATCATTGTCTTGAACTCGCTGATTATGGGAGAGCTGGCACACCTGAAATCCACTCTGTTGCCACACCTCATTGCGAAAGGCCCAATCGCGAGAGCCCGTTCTTGTTACCGGCGGCAGCTGTGCAAAGTCGCCAACACAAATAATCCGCATCCCTCCCCACGGAAGTTTAGAGCCTTTAGCTTTTTTTGCGATGGCCTCCGCCGTCATTAAAGCAGCCCCTGGAATCATCGAAATTTCGTCGACAATAACTCCCTCGGCATTTTTAATACGATTCAACAACCGATGATCTTTGCTCGCTCTTTCAAATGTTGCATCAACTCCGCCCTCCATAATCCCCAGGCCAAAAAAGCTATGAAAGGTCCTGCCGCCCAAGAGCACTGCGGCAGCCCCCGTCGAGGCGAGAATGGGTGTCTGTTTGGGGTCTAGCTGTTGCATAAAATGCCGAATCAAGTAGCTTTTGCCGCTACCTGCGCCGCCGGTTAAAAAAATGTTCTCTCCAGAGCCAAGAAGCTCTAGAGCATGCTGTTGTTCGGGTGAAAGCGTTGCCATGGGTTGTATCCTACGATAGGATAGAGCTTCTGACTACCCTCTTAATTGAAAAAGGATTTTTCTAAATTATGCTCGGAAAAGTATACGTCAACAGGACCCTCAACTTAAAAAGAATCCGCTATATCGGCTTTGACATGGATCATACTCTGGTCCGTTACAACAGTGACAACTTCGAAAAATTGTCGCACACGACCATGATCGACAAACTTATTAAAGTTAAGGGTTACCCTGAAGCCCTGCGCAGTCTTCCATTTGATTACAAATTTGCTATTCGCGGACTTGTTATCGATCGTGATCGCGGAAATCTTCTCAAGCTCAATCGCTACACGGCAATTCGCGCCAGCTACCATGGCATGAAGCCCTTGGATTTTAAAATTCACCAAAAACTTTATAAAAGTACTTACATTGATTTAAGCAATCCTAGTTACATGGCTGTCGACACCTCATTTTCAATTTCGTTTGCGATTTTGTTCGCACAAATTGTCGAACTCAAGGATGCAGATAAAACAAATTCTCAATATCCGACTTACGCTCAAATCGCTGACGACGTACTGGATGCTCTCGACGAAGCTCATCGTGATGGCAGCCTCAAATCTGAAGTCGCCAAAAATCTCTCTCAATACATAATCAAAGACGAAAATGTAGTGCGCGGCCTTGAAAAGTTCATAATGCACGGAAAAAAGATTTTTGTTCTCACGAACTCAGACTTTCATTACACCAAGCTTTTGCTCGACTATGCGATCAATCCCTTTCTTAAGTCACACAAGTCTTGGCATGAGCTTTTTGAAATCGTCGTAACTCTTGCCTCAAAGCCTAAGTTCTTCTATGAGGACCAAAAGTTTCTTGTGGTAAATCCCCAAGACGGCACCATGACCAATCTAAACAATAAATTTGGCCCCGGGATTTATCAGGGTGGAAATGCCAAGAAGTTCACTCTCGATTTGGGCCTCGCGGGAGATGACATTCTCTACATCGGCGACCACATCTATGGCGATATCCTGCGCTTAAAAAAAGACTGCAACTGGCGGACCGCGATGGTGATCGAAGAGCTTGCAGAAGAAATCGCCAACAACAGGTCTGCAGAGCCAACGAATCAAGAGATCGAAATCTTCATGCGTAAAAAAGAGCCCCTTGAGGATGAGCTCACAGAAATGATGACCAAAAAGATCGAAAAGCACGCGGACCTCAATGAGTCGACGATCGAGTGTTTACAAAAAACCATTTCTGAAATTGATTCGCAAATCAGCCAGCTGATTAAAAAACAACAGGCCATGTACAACAGCCACTGGGGCCAACTCATGCGCGCAGGCAATGAAGAGAGTTATTTTGCCTACCAACTAGATCGCTATGCCTGTGTTTATATGACTAAGATTTCAGATCTTTTGGAGCTCTCACCGCGCACCTACTTCCGGGCACCTCGGCGTCCTTTGTCACATGAGATTTATTAGTGGCTTTTTGCCTCAGGAGCATTGAATAAAATAAGATAATCGCGTTCGCCAACAAGATCCATCAAGCCTTCAAATTTCTGGGGGCTTGATTTCTTGCGGTAGACGAGGCGAGCTTTGTTTTGAGTGACACATCCAAGAGCGCCCGTTCCGTGGCGGTCATTGACCCCCATAACACAAAGAAGCTCTTGATTCTGCTCTTGCTCAGCCGCTCGCGGAAAGCCGACCAGAGAAAAACTTGCTGGTTGCAAC
>JAMIQD010000277.1:0-1850 GCA_035914755.1 Pseudobdellovibrionaceae bacterium
AAGGCACTGACAAAAAGCATTTTAATTATTTCTTTGTTTATGCCAAGACTGGGAAGACCGGCTCGAATAACAATATAAAGAACGATAAAGTTTAGAGTGTTACTTAGACTCATGGCAAAACTCATACCTAGAACACCCCATGCAAAAGTGTTGGTAAATAAATAGGACGAAATAATAAAAAGAACGACAGTTGCGATGTTGATCATAAGTGGGGTGCGGGTATCTTTTTTGGCGTAAAAGGCACGGGTTAACAGCTGAACTGCGGCTTGAGGGGCGATAGACAGTGAAAAAATGGCGAGGGCTTTTCCGGTAAGAAGAGTGGCTTCCCAGGGGAAGCTTTTGGCTCCAAAGATAATACGGACGATCGGGACTCTTAAAATAAGAATGAGGATGGCGGCCGGAAGACAGAAGAAAAATATTTGGAGGATGGTTTTTCCTATAGTTTCGGCAAACTTGGCTTGATCTTTACTGATGGCCTGTTCGGATAATGTAGGGAATGAGGCCTGACCTAGAGACACACCAAACAGCGAGATGGGGAGAACGTAGACTTGGCGGGCAAAGTTGAAGATAGTAAAAGAGCCGGCGGACAGGGCGGAAGCAAGATTTAAAGAAACGATGCGTTCAACTTGGACTAGAGCAAGAGAAAGAGTGCGAGGCGGCATGAGATGAAGCATCCTACGAACGCCTTTGTGCTTGAGACGGAAATGAACTTTAGGGATGTAACCAACTCTAAAAGCTGAGGGGAGTTGAATCACAACATGCAGAAAAGCGCCGAAGATGACACCAATAGCAGCGGCATAAATGCCAAAAGTCGGGGTGAGAATCAGGATACCAAGAATTGTCCCTAGATTATAAAAAAGCGGGGCAATGGCGGGAATGAGAAAACGGCGCTGGGCTTGAAGAACACCTGTCAGGAAAGCAGAAATAGTAAAAAAGACCTGAGCCAGAGACATAAGCCTTATGAGATTGACCATTAGGTCAAGTTGGGGGCCGGTGTAGTGTGACAAAATTTGAGAGAGTGGACGGGCAAAAATGGCGATGACGATAGAAAGTCCGAGAAGAATGGTTGTTACCCAGGTAAGAGCGACGTTGGCCATAAAGTTGGCTTTTTTGACGGACTTTTTTAAATATCCTTGGTATATTGGGATAAATGCGGCGGAGACGGCACCAACAACCAAGAGCTGGAAAATGGTGTCCGGAATGATAAAAGCCGCGAAGTAAACGTCGAGATCTGCTTCAAGACCACCAAAAAATCTGGCGGCAAGCAAACGATTCCTTATCAGCCCCAAGAAGGCTGAAAGTAGAAAGGAAGCGGCAATAATGGTAGCAGCCGAAAGGATACTGGAACTCTTGCGATTAAGTATTTCTTGCGACCTTGATAATAGTTTTTGAACCACTGTCGTTATTTTAATTCATGGGGTTCACTTGCGCTAGGTGGAGCTCGTGGTAAAATCAACGCATGCCAATAATCAAATCAGCAATAAAAAAACTCAGAGCCGACGAAAAAAAAGCCGGATTTAATAAAGCGACCAAGACAAAAGCTAAGTCAGCCATTGATGCTTTTAAAAAAGCTCTTTCGGCTGAGTCTCTTGCCAAAGCCTTCTCAATGGTGGATAAAGCCGCCAAAAAAGGAGTTTTGAAAAAGGGTAAAGCAGATAGAATCAAGGCTCGTTTGTCCAAGAAAATTTCCCCCAAAAAGTAAAGATTTTTGATACACTGAAGTGTGGCTACTGTACATGGTGTTTCTAGTATTAACTTATTACCTAAGGATAGTTTTGAGTTCTCGATAACAGGGAAGGCTTTAAAGTGGGTGATGACAGCAGGTAGAGTTTTGGTGGTTTTAACTGAGT
>JAMIQD010000278.1:0-3139 GCA_035914755.1 Pseudobdellovibrionaceae bacterium
AAGCTCCTCAAGGGGGTGGCAAACCTCGTCCCTACGGACTAGGAACTGGGTTTATTATTCGCGAAGACGGCCTGATTGTTACCAACAACCATGTGATTCAAGGAGCAGATGGCATTCAGGTTCAACTCACAGAAAAATCCGATAAAATGTACGATGCCAAGGTGATTGGTTTTGACGAGCGCAGCGATATTGCCCTCATAAAAATTACTCCCGATGGAAAACTCCCCGTAGCGATCTTGGGCACTAGCAAGGATCTTGAGGTCGGAGAATGGGTGGCGGCCTTCGGAAATCCCTTTGGCCATGGCCACTCGATGACCAAAGGAATTATTTCTTCAAAGGGGCGTGAAATCGGCGAGATCAACAAAATCCCTCTGCTTCAGACGGACGCGAGTATCAACCCCGGAAACTCGGGCGGCCCCCTCGTAAACACCAGGGGTTATGTCATCGGCGTCAATTCTGCCATCGATGCGCGAGCTCAAGGAATTGGCTTTGCCATTCCGATAGACGAAGTCAAAGCTATCATTCCACAGCTCGAAAAAAGTGGCCGCATCGAAAAGGGCTATATCGGAGCTCGCCTCGGAGACCTAGAACCCAATATTGACCCAAGCTATCTGGGCCTCGAGGAACCCGAGGGCGCCGTGATCACCTCTGTAGAAAATAAGGGACCCGCCGCACGCGCGGGAATAAAACCCTACGACATTATCGTCGAGTACAATGGCAGAAAAATTAAAAGCTCGAACGAATTGATGGACGCCGTCGCCGACACAAAAAAAGGGGCGAGCGCCCAAGTAAAAGTCATCCGCGACCGCAAACCCCTGACTTTAAAAGTCACGGTGGCGGAGCGTCCCGACTTCCGGCCCCAGGCAAAGTTCACGGATAAGAAAAACTACTCAGGGCAAAGGGCCCCCTTTGAGTTGGGCTTCTCAGTTTCTGATATCACCCCTGAACTCGAGGAACAGTTCCAGCTTCCCCCTGGCACAAGCTACCCGATGATTATCGAGATTGAGCGCGGCAGCCTGGCCGCAACGGCGGGTCTGCGAGTGGGCGACTTGATCATCGATGTGAACAAAAAAGAAGTAACCAAAGCTCTGGATGTCTTAAAAACCCTAAAAAAAGGAAGCAACACGCTCCGCCTAGCCCGCGGAAACATTTCCCTCCTTATTACGATTAAATAGGTACGGCCTTCCTTTTGGGCATGCGCCGCATTACGGCGCTTTGAAAATAGGCATTTTCTAGATTTTACTTGCCCTTGGAACGGGTTTTTTTTAACTTACGGGATCTTAAGAGGCTATCTTGTTGGGGCGTCGACAAGTTGGTAAGTTAGCAGATTTTGATTCTGCCATTCGCTGGTTCGAGTCCAGCCGCCCCATCCAATTTTCCTCCTCGAAAAATTGGAAAAATAAAAAAGCCAACGAATCCCAAAACTTATTAAATTAACAATGAACCGGAATAGTCGAGCCGACGTTTCAAGAAACGTCGTGAAATTTCAGCCGAAGGTAACATTTTGGTAACACGCTGGTAACACCGGCTGCCCTCCAAAATTCGTAGATTCAACACAGGCATTTTCAAACTGAACACCCAGAACGGGGCAAACCCCGTTCTGGGCTCCCTTTTTCAACCAATTCCCGCAAAGGAGGATCATATGGAGAAAATCATAGATGCAGTTTTAGGATTTATCGAAGTTGTTGCGATTACTGGAGCTATAGGCTTTGGCGGAGCAATGGGGCTTCGGGCTCTACATGACGAAGTTCGAAAGGAAACAATCGAGGCCCTGAAAAGGCCCACGCCTTCGTTATCCCACTTTTCGAAGCAACTAACGACGCAATCTCGCTGATTCAAGAAATTTTTAGGTCTGGCATTGGTAACTCCGCGCCAGAGAAAGGCAATTTATGGAAAACAGTAGCTTCCCCTCAGTTCAAATAGAAAACCAAGTCCCCACTCGCAAAGCAGTCACAGTCACTTTTGAATTTTCAGTTTTAAAACCTAAGGTCACGGTCTTCCGAGGAGTCCAAGCAACAGACGGCGGCTTTCGAATGGAAAAGCGTGGCCTCAATGCCAAAAAGTTCAAACCATTTATGTGGTGCGGTTCTCGGGAATCGCTTTACAAGTACCAAGAGGTTGCTCAAAAAACCTCGGTCAGATGACCTATTGCTGGCGAATCCACTTTCGGGATTCGCCCCAAATTGTTTCGTGAAACTCTAGGACTGGTACTCGGTAAATCCGAGCCAGCTCCGCCAAATGACAGCATGGAACGCGCATTATTCCTAAAGCCTCGTATTTTTGCGTCCAGCCCGAAGGCACAGAAAGAATTTTATCGACAGTCTCAGGGCTGAGACCTTTTCGCTTACGCCACATCTCAAGCCAGTTCTGGCTCCCTACCTTTTCAAGGTCCATAGTCTTACCTCAATTGCATACGATCGTATGCACATTAAACAAAAATTAACCCCAAAATCAAGGCATACGTTCGTAGGCATAGAAGTTGGGGGATTATTGGCTAATAAAAAATCAAATACCTTGTCGATTGCCGACAAAAAAATATTAAAAGCTGTTGGATCAAAGATCAGACAAATCAGAGAAAAGAAAAACCAATCGGTTTATGATATTACCGGCGATGATTTATTAATTAAATCCCGGCAGCACTGGCAGAGCATCGAAAACGGCCAGAAGAATATCAATGTCACCACCATCTTTAAGATAGCGAAAACTCTTGGAGTTAAGGCCGAAGACCTCATTAAAGACCTCTGAGGTGGTGCGAATTTAAACCAGTTTTATTCAATAATTGGTCGGTTTTAGAAAATAGTTCATGAGAAGTCTCTGGCCTGAGACTTTCCCCTCAAAATGCCAAATAAAAATATCTTTGTCTTTTCATGGATTTCTAAGTGATTTCCAGCCATTGCCTAATATTTAAACAACTTGGCATATATCTCGCTCTATAAATTGGTGAATGGAGGGCTGATGGGGGCTCAAATTCAAACCACAATTCTCGCTTTTGACGACGATGCGAGTTTTTTAAGGCAGCTTAAGGAAAGCTTGAGCGCCGAATACACGGTGGAAACAGCCACGTCCATCCCCCAGGCGATGAAAATCGTCTTGACCCGCCATCTTGATCTTATCCTCCTAGATATGAATATGCCCGAGA
>JAMIQD010000279.1:0-3167 GCA_035914755.1 Pseudobdellovibrionaceae bacterium
GTTGTTGCAAATGGTTTGTTCCCGAACGGTTGCTACCAATGGAAGGGCGCTAGCGTAAATAATGTGGACAGCTACAATCACGAGGTCCAAACATACGCGACAGTCAGCCAAGGTCTTTGCATCATGGTTTTGGTTCCATTTAACAAAGAAATTCGTCTAGGCAAGCTTGCAAGCGGATCTCATAACCTTAAATTCTTGAATGGTGACGGGACCTACTTGCAAAAAACTATGACTATTGAATAAGTCCTAGGTACCATGTAGCTCTGGGGGAATTATGACCAAGATAGTTTTGTTGGGGTGTTTGGCGGCGATTCAGATTTCTTGTACACAGACCGCCTCGTACACAACAGTTCGTTGGGTGGGGCAGGGTGAAGAACCTCCCACTCCCCCCGGAGTTGATTCGCACAAGGGCCTTCAGTCTATCGGAGACAAAGAACTTACGCTCCAATTTCAAAAAGTTGAGGGCGTTGAGATCGAGGGCAGTTATTACAAAAAGATCACAGACAAAGGTCAGGCCGAATTTGTTGACTACCGTTGGATGTCGAAAATCCCGTTGTCAGTCCGCCGAGATCTAGTTCTGATGAGAGCACAAAAGCCGTTTGTGCTCTCTTATTTTTTAAAATCTCATGAAGCCTTTTCCTCAAGCGATCTTTATCGAGGACCAGAGCTTGTTATTCAGGCTGACGGTGTCATCGAGGATGTTGCCGAGGTTCATTGGAAGCTTATTTTTGAAGAAAAAGATGGGACCCTGCAGGCTTATTATTTAAATAAAGACCTTCAAATTGTAACTCAAAAACGTCTAGGGTCAGAGTTTATCGATGCAACTGCAAACTTATTTCCGAGTGGTCCACTGAAGAGCGATCTGCAAGAGGTGCTTTTGCGAGGTCTTCTCAGCAATAAGGAGCTCTCTTCCGCAGCGGTCAGAATCACGACCGAAGCCGATCAAGTTGCTTTGCCAGGAGAAAAGAACGAACTCAATTTTACTGTTAATGATATTCGGTTTTCTCAAGTACAAGTTTTCTTCTATATGAGTGAGGCGCTTAATTGGTTCGAGAAGAACCTAAACTTTCATCTGCCATTTGTACTAGAAGCTGAAACACAAAAAGGTTATCCAGAAAAAACCAACACCGCGTTCTACTTTCAACAAAAAATTCGTCTAGGCGAGGGGGATGGTGAGGTATTTGACCGAATACCGATGGACCCATCGATTGTCACCCACGAGTCTTTGCATGCGATTATCGAGTCCGTAGCAGGACTTCCCTACGACAAACAAGGCGGCTCTTTGAATGAGGCCTTTGCTGACTTTTTTACCGCAGTGCAGTTAGGGAATCCGAAGATGGGCGAGGCCTCTTACAAAAAAGGTCCGTTCAAAAGAACTATTGAAAATGATCTTAAACTTCAGGACGCAAAAGACAAACTTTACTATGACTCAGGAATTGTCTCGGGTCTTCTCTGGGGTTTGTACAAAAAGTTAGGTCATCAAAAGGGGACTGTTGTCGCCTGGAAGACTTTGCTGCGTCTGAATCCTTACTCAGACTTTGTGGGCTTCAAGCAAGAGCTTTTGGCTGTAATAGAGCAAGAGTCCCCAGATCTTCAGAAAAAGGCTATGGTTGAGCTCAAAGACCGAGGTTGGTTGTAGTGAAATTGCTGATAGGTTTTCTTCTTTCGCTTTTTCTTTTTAATCCCTTGCTTGCAGAGGCGGGGATCAAGTTAAGCGGGGAATATAAACTTGTCGGGCATATCTACAAGGGGGTTGAGATCCCACTTATGAACCCCAATCTCAATATGAGACTTACTTTTTTTGAGAACGGAACAGATCGCTTGTATTGGGATCGAATCGGGGAGCATGGTTTTTGTGAACGCTTCTCTAATTATAAAATTGAAAATGGTCACATTTCTGAGTCTGTTTATGCAGTAAATCCCAATAATTCTTTTGAGTGCACCAAAGATCCCGACATGAATGTAGGAAGAAAAACAACAAGTAAAATCGATATTAATGATCAACGAATCCTCTTGTATTTGCAATTGAGCGATGAAGAGTTCGTTTATATTTTCAAGGAGATCAAATGAAGGCAATTCCACAAATTCAAAAATATATGACAACAGCACCTCATTATATAACTGCAGACTCAACAATTGAGCAAGCTGCTAAGATGATGAAGGATCATGGGGTGCGACACCTGCCTGTGGTAGTTGTTGAGGGCGAAAAGTACGGAATTCTTAGTGACCGTGACTTGAAGTACGCAATGTCGCTTAACGGGTTCGATGCCCGCAAAGCAAAAGTGAAAGACATTTGCGAGGATGTTGCATATGTGACTAAACCAACAACTTTGATCAGTGAAGTAAGTGCGGAGTTGGCTGAAAGAAAAGTTGGCAGCGCGCTGATTGTTGACAATGGCCACTTGGTAGGAATTTTTACGACTACTGATGCTTGTCGTGCTTTGAATGATCTCTGTCAAAACCGATTTAATTAAGGCAAAGTTTAGAAGGCGGGGGCTATGAAGGCATTTGTTTTGTTAAATTTCTTGGTTCTGTTTGGCGCGATGCCCTTATTTGCTCAAGTACACCCCGTTCAGCCTATTCAAACAAATTTGGATATGATGAGGCAGGAAGGACAGTTGGTTACAGTGCGGATTTCTCGAGGCTCTCCGCTCAAGATATTTGTTCTAGGCAGAGAAGAGGCTAGTCTCGATCTGTCCAAAATGAAACTAACTGTTCGAAGTCTGGCTCCTGGGGGTAGTAAGGCGCTATCTATAACTAAGTCTGATGACGGGTACTTTACAGTTTCTGATCCTGTAGAAAATGATGCAAAGCTCGAGGTTACAACTAAGGTAAAAGGTAAAACTGAGACCTTTCATTTTAAAATGAATCCCGCGAAACCCTAGTAAAAGTCGGAGGTCTCGATGTCACTTCAGCTCGAATTTGTGGGCGGCGCAGGGACAGTCACAGGCTCTAAGTATCTTCTGACTTACAATGATTCGCGCATACTGATTGACTGTGGTCTTTTTCAGGGGCTAAAGAGCCTTCGTCTAAAAAATTGGGATGGTCTTCCCGTTGATGCTTCAAAAATCGATGCTGTTGTTTTAACTCATGCTCATATTGATCACTCTGGATTTATTCCTCGCCTCATAAAAAATGGTTTTCGTGGAAAAATATATTCAACGGCC
>JAMIQD010000280.1:0-1638 GCA_035914755.1 Pseudobdellovibrionaceae bacterium
AAATTGTGGATGACGGAGGAGCCTCATAAGAAAATATCGTGGGTGCTTGAGTCTGGCGATTTGTTCAAGGTTTCAAATGGTTATTGGGAGCTCCAAGAAGAGGCCGGAAAAACTCGTGCGACCTATTACGTCGATGCTAAATTCAATATGTTTGTTCCCGGTCCAATAGCAAAGGCTTTGGTGAATGTGAACCTTCCCAATATGATGAGCTCTTACCATAAGCGTGTGCGAGAACTTTATGGCAAATGACGAGAACCAACGAGGGTTCGATCTTTTTAAGAAGTTAATCACGGCTGGTATCGGGGCTGCGTTCATGACCGAGGAAAGCATTCGCAATTATTTGGCCGAGTTGAAACTTCCGAAGGATGTGCTCAATGTTTTGCTGCAAGGAGCACAAAAGTCAAAAGACGAACTGATGGATCGCGTGGGCACAGAGGTTATAAAAATTGTGCAAAGAATTGATTTTGTAAAAGAGGCCTCGCGTTTTGCAGAGGAGCATAAGTTTCGAATCACCGCAGAGATTGATATCGTCAAAAAAAATGCGGAGGCCAGCAAAAGCGAGCCTTCGACCCCGACCTCCGCCTAGATTCTGGGGCACTGATTTTGGCAGGGTCTCAAGTTGAGACAGCATCTGCCGATAATGTTCATATGGATTATTTTTTTATTTGGCTCATATCAGCTGTCTCTTTTGCATTTTGCGTTCGCGGTTTTCTTGGGTCTTGCCGTGTGAACGTCGTGATGGCGAGTTACGTGGAGCCCTATTCGCGACCAGCGTTGAAGGTGGCTAAAGCTTACAAAGTCGCGGCTTGGGCCTTGCTCTCGTTGATGTTTTTAGTGTCGACGATCCAATCTTTCTTGAGTTTTTTTGAGCATTTCTAAAAAGTGTGTTACATCATTAGCCTGTATGGCGGATAAAACTAAAAAATACCCAGAAAATGTGTAGGGTAAATATTTTGTTGATAAAGAGTGCATCGCGTGTGACGCCTGTGTCATGACGGCACCCGAGCAGTTCGGAATGCACCCCGATGATGGCCATGCTTTCGTTAAAAAACAGCCTGTAAGCCCTGAAGATGAAGATCTTTGCCGCGAAGCTATGGAAGGTTGCCCGGTTGAAGCTATCGGTAACAACGGCGACGTGGAGTAAATTTAAAAATGAATATTGATGATGAAATCCGCAGGCGGCGAACCTTTGCCATTATATCTCACCCCGATGCGGGCAAAACGACAATCACTGAAAAGATTTTGTATCTGGGGCAAGTGATCCGTGAAGCTGGGGCTGTGCATGGTAAGGCGGGCACGAAAGCGGCAACCTCGGACTGGATGACGATGGAGCGTGAGCGTGGCGTTTCTATCACATCTTCAGTGATGCAATTTGATTACAATGGGTATCGAGTGAATTTGCTAGATACTCCCGGCCACAAAGATTTCGGTGAAGACACTTATCGAACTTTGATCGCGGCTGATAGCGCAGCAATGTTAATTGACGCGGCCAAAGGTGTGGAAGAGCGAACACGCAAGCTATTTGAAGTTTGTCATTTGCGTAGCATCCCGATTTATACGTTTGCCAACAAAATGGATCGTGAGGGGCGTGAGCCACTTGAGCTGATTGGCGATGTCGAAGACACCTTGGGGTTGCAC
>JAMIQD010000281.1:0-5894 GCA_035914755.1 Pseudobdellovibrionaceae bacterium
CCTAACTTGCTAGAGGTTTTGTGACCAGCTTTTCCAGTAGTCCATTTTTTCAATCGAGTCACACTCTTTAGTCGGAAACAGCGGGTTTTTGGTGTCGATCATCACAGCAACCTCGTTGGTTTCTTTAACATTCGTTGTGCGGGTTACAGCGTCCTTTTGGGGGCCGTGATGAATCCCTTGCGGATGAAAAGTCATCATGCCTTCATTGATGCCGGCCCGACTGAAAAATTGGCCCTTATGGTAAAATAGGACCTCGTCGAAATCAATATTTGAATGGTAGAAGGGGATTTTCATTGCTTGGGGGTCCCCATTCTCTAGGGGTCTTGGTAAAAAAGTACAGACAACGAAGTTATTGGCGATCAGGGTCGAATGGGCTGATGGAGGGAGGTGGTAGCGGTCTGATAGGATGGGCCTAATGTCATTGACGTTAAGCTGCCAAACTGTGAGGGTGCCCTTCCATCCCACTGTGTTAATGGGGTTAAAGGGGTACTTAACTGTGGTTATTTGGTCGCAGCGCTTGATTTTGAGCTGGTAGATATCGCTTTTAAAGCTGCTGGCTTTGGGCTCCGGGGTCTTTAATACCGCGGGATCAAAGAGAGCGTGCTGGCCTAACATTCCTTTGTCGGGAAATCGAACCTCACTAAAACTCTCAATAATTAAAAAATCTGAGGCCGTTCTTGGCGCCAATCGGTAAACGGTGCCCCTTGGAATAATAATATAATCGCCTTCTTTATACTGAAGGGGGCCAAAATCAGTCTCGATAGTGCCCTGACCCGCATGAATGAAGAGGATTTCGTCAGCATCGGCATTTCTAAAAAAATAGGTCATTTCATTTTTTAATTGAGAGAAGATAATGCGGACGTCTTTGTTCTCTAAATAGGATTTTCGCGAGCTTAGATAGTCTGCTTCTGGAGCGGCAAGTTGCTTAAAATCATAAGCTCTTGGTTTGAGGGGGCCGTCGATAGAAATCCACTCCACGGGGGGCTGGCTACGGTAGAGGTGAGCATAGCGTCCGCTAAAACCATTTCTTGCGTATTCTTCTTCGAAGGTTCCTTCTGGGACGTTCACGTGTGCCTGCGGCGTTGTTATGCCTTTTATGTATGGGATCATATCTGCTCCTGCTGTTTATTTGAGATGCGCTTAGTTTCGCAAATTATGAGAAAAATAATAGAACAAAGAACTGATAAACATTGTCAGTAATATTGACAATGTTTGAGGTGCTCTGATAGCTTTCTGATCATGAATATTAGCTTGGACCAGGCACGGGCTCTTTGCGCTGTCGTTGATGCCGGCGGATACGCTCAGGCGGCGGCGAGTCTCAACAAAGGTCACACCTCCATTGTTTACCTCATTAAGGGGCTAGAGTCTCAGTGTGGCTTTTCGATTTTTGACCGGAGAGGTTATAGAAATATGCTTTCTGGTCCGGGACGCAGAGTCTATCTAAAGTGCTCAGAGATTCTCTCAAAGGTTGTTGAGCTTGAGACTCTTTGCCAGCAGCTGGGCGGGAATTGGGAGTCATCGATCAAAATAGTTTTCGATGGGATTTTGCCTTTTCAGCCCTTTTTAGAGATATACAAAATATTTAAGTCCGAAAAGATTCCAACTACGGTGCAAACCTATGCGGACTATCTCGAAGATGTAGAAAAGACTTTTTTAGCTCAAGATGCCGATCTGATGATCAGTGTGTTGCCGATTCAAAATAAAAATTTAGACTCTCTAGAGCTACCAAAAATCAAAAGCTTTTTAGTAGCCCATAAAGATCATGCAATTCACAAGACAAACAAACACTGGAGTCGGCAAGAAATGCGGGCCTTTAATTTTTTAACTGTCCGGGGGCCCGTGCAAAAGTTAGGATTGAACACCAATGATTTTGAGGAGTCCGCTTCGTTTTTGTTGAGCGATTTTTCTTTTAAAAAAGAAGCAATCTCAAAAAAAATTGGTTACGGCTGGTTGCCAGAGCATCTGATTGAGCTAGAACTGAAAAACAAAACTCTCGTGCCAGTGAGATGGGAGAGAAAGAGTGTTCATGAAATTCAGCCCACCATCTACATTAACAAAAAAAGCCAAGGGGGTCTGGCGCTCGCGCGGGTCCTTGAAATATTAAAGAATCCAGTGACTTAGGGATTCCGAAGAACGACCTTTACATTGTATATACATGTATATACAATGGTAGAATATGCTAATATACGACATAACGGACGCATTTGAAAAAGCAAAATTAAAGTATGCTGTTGTTGGCGGCTATGCCTTGGCTTTGCAGGGTTTGGTGCGTGCAACGGTGGACGTAGATATTGTGCTTTCGCTAACAGAGGCGGAGTATGTGCGGGCAGAGAAGGCTTTATTGTCCCTCGGTCTTCAGTCTCGGCTCCCAATTCGCGCTGTGGATGTTATTAAAATGCGAAAAGAGTATATCGAAAACAGAAATTTAATCGCCTGGTCTTTTGTTGATTACAGCAATCCATCAAGGCAGGTCGACATTTTGCTCACTGAAGATCTAAAAAATATTGATGTTGTAACAGTCTCAGTCGGGGGACGAAAAATAAAGGTAGCAAGTCTTTCGGATTTAATAAAAATGAAGACAAAGTCTGGTCGTCCTCAGGATTTAGTCGACATTGCAAATATAAAGAAAAAGCTCAATGAAAAAAAATCATAAGACCACCACACTTTCTCCTGAAGAGGCCCTAATTTTTCTAGAAGACATCAGAGTCATGACTTCAGAAGTTGACGAGCCCACCGTTGCCATCAGCCTCCGCGTGCCTGGCAACGTCTTGCGGGCAATCAGGTTGAGAGCGAAGGCTGATGGAAAGAAATATCAGTCCCTCATTGTGGAGTATTTACGACGAGGATTGCGAGAGAATTGAAATAAACTTAGCCCCCCAGAGCATGATTGCGAAAGCCAAAAGACAAAACGAAATCAAGACCCATCCGCTTAAGGGATTCAGGCCTGACAACAACCTAAAGGTTGCGGACAAGAATATTAAAAAGGTTACGAGAGCGATTCTATGGGACGAGACCTCGTAATCGAGGCTTTGGCCTCCATGAGCTAACATCACTCGTGTCGAAATCAGAAACGTGATGAGTGTAAAGCCTCCTAAAAACATAAAGTGAAGAGCAGCAACGCCAAGGCCGAATGCTGGCAGACTCATGATTTGCCCCACCAGCATGGCCAGCATGCCAAGTTTTAATCCCGCGCCGATGTATGACCACTTTAATGGAACTTGAAGGAGGCCGAGTAATGACAGGGTGGCAATCAATGTTGCGAGAGTCCGAAAAATGATTCCCATGGTTTGAAACTCAAAGAGGGTTAGCAGATACCCACCGTTTAAAAGAGCTAAGGTGGCAAGCAACCAGGGGCTGGTCCTATTGTTTTTTTCGTCGGTGGGGAGAAGGGCATTTGGCAATCTCGAGATCACCGGAATAAGTCTGCTTCCGAGTCCCAGGATCAGATTAAGGACAAAGGCCTCGCCACAGAGAAGAGAGATAAGGGCTTGGTTCTGCTGGGGGTTGAGTGCAAACAAAACAAGCCCAAGAAGTGACTGCGCGAAGGCCAGTGGAAGAAAGTAAAATCCAGCAAAGGGAATTTGTCGGTGAATTAAAAAACGCCGCACAATAAAGACAATCAGAAATAGCTGCTGAACTGCAAAAAGATAGATTGCTGCTTCGGTCCTATTTTGTAAGTTTAAGACAGCTTGCAGAATCCCCAAAAGGGCAGCAAAAAATAATTCAAAAACATTGGTGCTTTGGGTGCGAGTCATTTTAGGGATGGCAGTCATAAAAAAACCAGCGATGAAGCACCATAAAAGACCAAAGTACATAAGGTTCGCATGTGCGAACTTCGGATAAAAGCCTGTCACATGAAAGTTAAAAAGAATCCAAAGTCCAGAACCAATAATTCCTAAGGATCCCCCAAGAAGAAATAGAACTCTATAGGGTTCTATGGGTGTCGGTTTCACTTACTTTTCTCCTATTCCCTTCATGGCAGAAATAAAGACATCTGCGGAGCCATTTAAGTTTTCAATTGAAGCCAAAGGGACGCCGTCCTTATCCAACAAGGTGATAAGGTTGCTGTGAGAGAAGTCCCCATCTCCGAGATCTTTATAGCTGACACCCAGGGTGACGGCCAACTGCCGCGCATCCGATTCGGAGTCTGGGGCTAAAAATATCCACTGGTCTTGAGAAAGTTTGCGCGATTCTTGATATTTTTTTAGACGTTCGGGGCGATCATTTTTTACATCAAAAGAAGCCAGAACAACTTTTGTATTTGAGATGCCGGCCGCAGTGAGAGCCTTCTGAATGTCCTGCACCTTAGAGATTATCATCGGGCAGGCATGGGCGCAGCTGGTATAGATCATTGCAATAAAAGTGGGAGAGCCTTTTGCGACATTGATAGAGACTTTTTCGTTTTTAGTGTTTCGCCAGTTTGTTTTTAAATCGTAAAGAGAGGGCTTGCTTTCGCCCGCGTGAGTTAATATTGAAGCAAGAGTAAGAACGGTGAGTAAAATTTTTTTCATAAAAGTTGTTCCTTATTTAACACATCGAAAGCCGAGATTCCACACGGAGCTTTTTCCCTTAAGTCCAGAGCGAAAAGCAAAACGCATAAAGGCGGCGTAGTTTTCTTTGTCGGCAGAGGAAAGAGCTCCCGCACCGCAAAACATATCTTTATTAAATGAGCTGTCCTCGCGGCTCTCGCCGGTGACAAAGCTAGAATTAAAGTCTTCGACCCATTCCCAGATCAAGCCGTGCAGATCCCAAATTCCGTAGATATTTTTATAGATACTGCCCACGGGCTTTAGGTTTCCGCCTTGGGGCTCTCCATACCACTCTAAGATTCTTTTTAAGAATTGAGGCTCGCGATTAGCATCTTTTTTGGTTTCTGAGGCGGCCGCCATATACTCCCACTCATTAATCGTGGGGAGCCTTAGGTCTATAGACTCACAATAGGCTCTGGCTGCAAACCAAGTTACATAGGTTATAGGCTGCTGGTCGCTAGAATCGTTTTTGGTGGAGAGACCTGTTAAGTATGACGAGTCCGCATAAAGAGTGGATGTTTTTTCTTTTGACCATTGAGGATATTGTTCGAGAAATTTCTTAAACTCAGCGATGGTCACAGGCTTAGTTTGAGCTTTGAAGGTCTTTACTTTGACTTCAATTTTTGAAGATTTTTTTGAGTTTATTTTAGATATAGGGGAAAGCCAAATGGCTTCGACTTTCCCGGTTGGAACTTCAATTAGCTCTGCGGCCTGCCCGGTTGAATAACAAACTATTAAACTAAGCAGGCCAAAGAGATACTTCATGACTAGTGACCTCCGCCGTTATCTTTTTTTGTAGGGACAGAAGAAACTTCAGATTTTTTGAAGGATCGTTTTTTGTTTCCCCATGAGTGAGAAACGTAAGTCAAAACATTCGCAATATCCTCATCTGATAAACCCAGTGCGGGCATCACGCCGTTATATTGCTGACCATTAACTGTAATGGGCCCAGACTTCCCATTTTTTACAGTGTCTATAGCTCTCTTCCAGTCTGCATTGAAAAAGTCAGCACCAGCAAGAGGCGGGAAGGCTCCCGAAATTCCTTTTCCGTCGGGCTGATGGCAGGCAGCGCAGTTTTGAGCGTAAATAGTTTTGCCGTATTTGAGTTGATCTTCTAGGCTTGAAGCTTTTGCAACTTGCTCTTGATCGGTAACTTTTTGAATAGCTCCGCCTTCAGCCATATAGACGTTGTCTGCTGTCTTACCAGAAAAGACTGTCTTGTCTGCAGCGCCTTCGACTTTCATTAAGCCAAGGGATCCTTTGTTGAAAGTTCTAAATATTGAGTGGTCGACGATAACAAGGTTGCCAGGCACTTCGGTTTTAAATTCTACAATCGAAGATCCTCCAGCTGGAACCAATGTTGTT
>JAMIQD010000282.1:0-12225 GCA_035914755.1 Pseudobdellovibrionaceae bacterium
TCAGATCAACATCAGCAATTTGAAGCTCACCAAGTTTTTAAAGGGCCTAGTGCTCCCTCTGCCCCTCAATATCATTCCACTTCCAGTGAAGTGGAAGATTATTTTCTTGAAGCCTATCGAGCTCCCCTACAGCTCCGCTTCTTTAAAAGACGCGGAGCTAGTACATGAAATCTCCGAAGAGATTCAAGAAAAAATGCAACAAGCCATGCATGCCGAGCTTAAAAAAAGAAAATCCGTGTTCTAAAGAAAACTACCACCAGTAGCTTCCATAGTAGTAGTAATTACAACAACCCCAGTTGTAGGTGTAATAGGGTCTATAGTAATTTCCATACCAGTTAAAGTAGGGATAATAATAGTTGTTGTAGTAGTTGCCATAGAAGTACCAACTTGAACTACCCCCGTCACGATCTAGCTCCGATCTTGCTTTTTCGGATGGAACTTTTTTGTACTTTGCATTCTGCGCGACCTTCTGAGCTTGGGACTTTGATTTCATTTTGTCGTTCAGAATAACATAACCCATCTGCTTTGAACTCTGGTCGACCCTCAGGACAACGGTCCCCTGAATTTCTTTGTTTACAAACCCTCTCTCTTCGTCGAGTTCATTCGCCACAGAAAAAGAACTCGAACCGACGACGAACATCAGAGCTATAATTGATTTAAACATAATGACCTCCTAGTGCTTAGTTCATCACTACCGCAAAAGAAGTTCATTCAGAAATTCGATGTAATTTAAAAGTATCTTGGAATATCTAGAAGCGATTAACATCAAAGATCGTCGAATCAAGAAAAGATTTTCTTCCTTCGACGATATCGGCAACGAGGAGCCCCGTCCCTGCGCCGCTTTGCAGACCGAGCATTTGATGTCCTGCCGCAATCACCAGGTTTGAAATATTTTTGTGATAGCCAATCAGGGGGACTCCATCGGGCGTACAGGGACGAAGCCCCGCCCATAACTCTTGCACTGTCAAAGACTCTGGAAGATGCAAAAACTCGCGTGCACCTTTTTCGATCGCCTGCACTCGTCTTGCCGTTATCGAAAAATCTTGATCCACCAGCTCAAGAGTACCCGCAATTCTTAACGAGTTCTGCCGAGGGGTGATTGCAATTTTTTTCTCCACCAACATGATCGGGTGCTTTGGCTGCTTCTCCAAGGTAGGAACAATCATCGCATAGCCCTTGCCGCCTAAGATTGGAATACGAAGACGCAACAATTTTGCCATTTGCTTGGACCAACTGCCCGTCGCAAAGACAATTTGCTTAGCGCTCATTTCTCCAGAAGACGTCAGAACGCTGGTGATCTTGCCACTTTCAATGGTTAAATCTTTGAGCTCAACGTTTTCTAAAATCTCGCCGCCGTTCTGACGAATTTCTTTGGCTAAAGCCTGTACCACCAGATAGGGTTCAGCCATCGCCTCGCTCGAAAAATAAACCCCGCCCAAAAGCGGTTGTTTGAGTGTGGGTTCCATTCTTTGAATATCTTCAGAATTTAAAACTTTACCTGGAACGCCAAAATCTTGCACATAATTGAGCTCAGAAACTGCAGAGGCAACGCCGTCTTTAGTTCGACTCACCATCAAAAGACCTTTTTGCTCGAAACGAATTTCTGGAAATTTTCTTCCGAGTCTTTCATACTCGCTCAAACTTTTTTGTGACAAAAGAACCAAGGCTTCAATTGATTTCTTCGCCTGAGACTCTGTCATAGATTTCATAAAATTGAAGAGCCAATAAGCAAGATCAGGGGATAAGGAGGGCTTGATATAAAGTGGGCCTTCGGGGTCTAGCATCCATTTTATAGACTTCAGTAGCATTCCCGGCATTGGCAAAGGCATTGAAAAACATGGAGTTAGCCACCCCGCATTGCCATAGGAACAGCCCTTACCAAGAAGCCCCTTATCAATGACACAGACTTTGGCCCCACGACGAGACAGCTCTGCTCCCACTGACATGCCAATAATGCCAGCCCCAACAATTAAAATATCCGCATGCTTTTGCATGCCCTTATTTGAGGAAAGTTTTACGAGAAAAGCAAGGGAATCTCGCTCTCTATTTTGTTACTAAACATTTCCAGTTCACATTGGTCAATGTGCAAGCCGTGGCCGCATTCGCGCAGCCAATCCATATCGTGATGTTCCCAGCCGTGGCCATGGCACTCCACTGAACTTTTCCAGCGCCTGGCGAAGCACTTGGAGAGCACTGTACGATGTCTCCGGCATTCACGTTGGTTGCAGCGATATTTGGACAAGTCACCGAGCTTCGAGCCGTTATCGTTGCCCCACAATTTAAGGCGCTGCCTGTAAACACTCGAGGTGGTAAAGTCGCTACCCAATTGGTTCCATCGTAAACCGCTGATACAAATTTATTTGCTGGTAAATCCCCGGCGGCAACGCTGACTCCAGTCGCTGCGCTAAATATCGACTTTGCCCCCAGGCCATCGACATTTAAAGTTGCCGCTCCTGTATTGGTTGCGTTGACTTTAAAGCTCACTGTTGCACCCGTTGCAAGAGTCGCAAGGGCCGGAGTATTCGTCAATGTATAAGCCGTTGTCGTGCCGGCAGTTGCATTTGCAAGCGTAGACGTTGTTTGTCTTGCAACGCCAAGCACGTTGCCGGTAACGTTGCCTGTCACATTGCCGGTTAAATTACCAGTGACGTTGCCTATTAAGCTCCCCGTAATAGCTCCCGTTACCCCTAGAGTTCCACCTACCGTCGCATTATTACTCACGGTCAACGAAGTTACGCTCGTACTTGGTCCAACCAGTAGGAAGGCACTCGAGTCCATTGTCGCAACGTTACCCAAACCGCTGATATCCGCATTCGTCAAAGTTATAGCTCCTGTTCGACCAGCCACCGATGACACCGGCGCGGCTGGCGGCGCCACCCAAGTGCCATCACCTCGCAAATATTGAGTGGTATTTCCTGAAGGAGCTAAAATTGCAAGCGCACTCAGACCAAGATTCGCCCTGGCTGCTACTGCCGAAGTCGCCCCGGTTCCCCCGTTCGCCAACGCAACTGTACCAGTCACATTGGTTGCATTGGTAGCATTGGTAGCGTTAGTTGCTGTTATTGCATTTGTTGCGTTCGTTGCGTTCGTCGCACTCAGTGCTGTATTCGCATAGTTTGACAGCATCGCAAGAGGCGACGAAACAATATCGATTCCAGCAAAGGTTGCATCATCTGCACCACCAAATCCATCTTTATTAATATCTACAACAACATCAATCGTAAAAACATCGGAATCACTCGAATGAGCAAACACCGAGGCATCAAAGCTATTGCTCAAAGAATTGCAATTTGCAGCTCCAGACAAAATTATATTAAAAACACCGCCGACCACAGGCACAGGCGAAGCCCCCGCCTGGCACCACACCTCTGTGGCCCCGCGCTTGACTAAAAATTTCATCGGGTACCCAGTAGCATCATTTAAGGCCGTCGTTCCTTGCTTCAGAAACCCTTGCACCACCGCGCGGCTATTAAAAAATTGCGCATGGGCCGAAAAGCTTCCGAGCAGACCCCAAATAAGAACTATCAATAGCGAACGCATTAAAAACCTCCGCAACCTAAGGGCTTGCTTGATTTAAATAATTTGCAAAACCAGTCTCGAGCTTATAGCCAATATTTCCAGTTGAATCCGTACTCTTGCCAGCGATCGAGCCGACGTAAGCATTGGCCATTTTGACGGACCCCGAATTTAAAGCCACCAGGGGAGGGGCCGCACTTATTACGTTAAAACCAGTGTTCGGATAATTCGGATGTCCGAATCCCACAGTTTTTGTCGCGGTCATTGCATTCACTGAAACCGTTAATGGATTTCGGATTGCGGCACCATTTTTATTATACGCCGTTACAGTAACTAGAGCTGAGCCCGGAGCCATGCAAGCCACAAAGATAAAAGTACTTCCAGAATACTGAGGCGTGGCCGACAAACCTGTAATCTCTAGTCGGCTCACCTCGCTTGGGTTGTAGGTCCCCGCAAAAGTAAGCTCAATAGTCGCACCCGCACATGAACCCGTGGCCGCGTCGGCAAATACTTGTTGAGTCACAATGTAAGGAGGATACAGTTCCGTACGCACTCCGTCTTTGGTGTAGCTAACGCTAGCCCAAGTCGGCAGCGCCTCTGCCAAAGGGTCCATCGGGGCCTTATTCTTTCCGTTTCCGGGGCCACAGCCGACTGTTAAAGCAATTAACAAAAAAATTAACAAATGAAAGCGCATGAGCAATTTATCGGCAAATTGCTTATCTTTCGATAGACCAAATTATTTAAAAGAGTGCGACATAAACTGAGACGTCTCGTTTGTAGAGCTCTCATTCTGAGAGAAGGCTTTTAATTAGCCTTGTCCGGGAGATCATCCCCGATTGTTTGCAAGATGCTGTGCCATTTTTCGACCAAAATCCCAGGACTTTCCTCCTGGCGACTCACGAGTTCTCGAGAGATCAAAGCCGCGACGGCGACAGCAATGACCATCAGGAGCACATACTCCACAATCACTTGCCCACGGCGATTCAATAAATTATTTGGTTTCATGAATTAAGCTTCGGCTTGAAGCTCAAGAGTCCTCGCTGAAGGTTTCCATGTTTGGATGGCCATCCCCACGGTCTCGATCAAAAAATCCAGCTGCTGGTCTTCAAGAGGGCCCCTTAGGCCGATAACGACGTCTTCGTTCCACTTCTCAAGAGAAAGGGGATTAGAGTTCGCCTCTTGTCCATCAAAGGCCAGCATAAAGCTATCTTCTGTAGGATAAACCATCACCAAGATATTAGCACCCGAAGCTCGAGAGATTTCTTTCGCTCGAGAAACCTCTTGGGATAATTTTTGCTGAATCATAAAATAGATCTTTAAAGCCAATGATTCATGAAACTGCGCGAAGTAAATGCGAATTGGACCATCAAAAATGGCTGAATTAAAAGCCGGGTTAAAAAACTTCGACTGCATCAAAGTAGAATAAGACGACTTACGCATCATGATTTCCCCTCAAAAAAAGATTCCGTGCTCTTTCTAAGACTAGGAACAGTTGGTCCTGTTTTTCAAACACTTTTTAAGATTCTTAAATTTTATTGCGCCTTGCGCTATCAAACTCAATCAACGCAGCAATTGGCCGTTTTTATAGATAGAAGTCGGGAACTTACTTCCGGCAGAATAAAATGCCTCCTGCCAAGAGCTATTTGTGCACATAAAATCAGCGTTTTTTCCAACCTCTAAGGAGCCTATCTCTTGTGACATATTCAGAGCATAAGAGGCTCCAACGGTATAAGCCGCAATCACTTCTGGCAAAGTCATTCGCATCTCTAAGCGAGCTAGTAAACCCACCAGAGGCAAGTCTTGGGTTGGACAAGTTCCAGGATTAAAATCTGTCGCAAGCGCGACTCTTGCTCCGGCCTCAATCAACTTCCGCGCCGGAGGATAAGCGCATTTCATATAAAGATCAGCGGCGGGCAACAAGACACATGTGACATTGGAGCGAGCGAGCTTATTAATTTCACGGTCCCCAATCTGCAAAAGATGATCACCCGATAGGGCCCCCAAATCAGTACACAGATCCGCCCCCCCACTCAAGGTCAACTGATCTGCGTGAACAACCACTTCAAAACCAAGATCTTTTGCTGCCTTTAAATACTGACGAGACTGCTCTGCTTCAAAAAAGCCCTTCTCAACGAAAATATCTACGCGACTGGCAAGCTTGCGTTTTTTGATTTGTGGCAAAACCACATCTTGCAGATATCGCAAGTACTCTGTATGCGTTTTGAACTCAGGTGGTTTCGCGTGGGCACCCAAAAAAGTTGCAATCACTCGCGGTCCCTGCAACTTAGAGATTACTTTTAACATCTTAATCTCATTTTTAAGATCTAAGGAATAGCCAGACTTGATTTCTAAAGTAGTGACCCCCTGAGAAACAAACTCATCAACCCGGCTCTGAGACTTGGCGAGTAAGGCTCTCTCTGAGATTTCTCGGGTTTTTTTCATGGTCGAGAGAATCCCCCCACCGCGCTTCGATATTTCTTGATAACTCATCCCTTGATTTCGTAGCTCGAACTCTTCGGCCCGATGCCCAGCAAAAACCAAATGAGTATGGCACTCGACAAAACCAGGCAAAACCGTCTGCCCTTTCATCGACACTTCTTTGATCTTTTTATTCTTAGCTAAGACTTTTGGAATTTTTTTGTGGGGACCGAGCCACTCTATACGGCCATTTACAGCATACATGGCTTGATTGGCTGCGATTCCCAAATCCTTTTCTGCAATGTGGCGCCCTTCTTTTTTGTTAGCCGGCGCAAGCGTAAGTATTTCACTGATATTCGTAACCAAAATATTTGCCATAGAGTAGAATTACCTCTGACCTTTCAACTTAGTCAAAGGCAAAACCGCCATCCACGAAGTCGGCCACTTTAGAGACCCAACTTTTTGAGTCCGTCTTTCCAGTGAAGGCAAAGTACATGACCCATCTTCTTTGCCTTAGGGTCATTAGAAAGACAAAGGCTCTGAGAGTTTTTGAAGTCGGCCGTTAAATTTATGAAATTTTTAATGTCGTCCTGTTTGACAGAGTTCGTTGATTTAATCTCAATGCAAATAGTCTTGCCCCTGGATTCTTCAATGATCAAGTCAATTTCCACATCATCCTTGGTCAATAGATAAGAAAAATTCCACGATTTCTTGTGATAATCTGAAAGTTTTTTTATTTCTAAAATCAGAAAATGCTCAAAGGCATTACCGAAACTAAAGCTACGTTCCGTGATTGCGATATCAAGAGTTCGATTAAGAGCTCTCGATATGCCGGGGTCAAAATAATAAAATTTAGGGGCGTGTCTTTGGCGTTTACGAATTGATTTATGATAGGCTGGCAACAAAAAACCGACAAGAGTATCTTCTAAAATTGAAAAGTAGTTTTGGACTGTCGTTGTGTCTACACCAATGTCTTTTGCAATTTTTGAATAGTTAACGACCTTTCCATTCATTTGGGCTGAAACTTCCAAAAAATCGCGAAAAGGATCAAGATTGCGTACGATTTGCTCTTGCTGAATTTCTTCTTTCAAATAAGTCATACAATAACTTTCGAGAAAATCCTTTCGGTCTTCCGAAGAACTGAGACTATATATTTTTGGCAAGAGCCCCCACTGAAGAGCTGTCATAAGATCAAACTCGCCTCCAAGCTCTGCGGCCGTGAAAGGATGAAGATGATAAACAAAAGCCCGTCCTGCCAGTAAATTAGCAGCCCCCCGTTTGAGCTTTCGGGCACTGGACCCAGCCAGTATGAATTTTTGTGAATTCTCCTCGATCAAAAAATGAACTAGGTCCAACAACTTTGGTAATTTTTGAATTTCATCAATTATCACCCACGAGGGCTTTTGAGCTTCTACAAGCTGAACCAATTGATCAGGATCCCTGCGAAACCCATCCTCTGTTTTGGGCCTTAAAAGATCAATATAGAGGACATTTTCATGGGAACTATAGAGGGACTTAATCAGAGTCGACTTGCCGCTCCCACGCGGACCGAATACGAAAAAACTATGTGATTTTGATAGCCTAATTGTTCTATTGACCATACCCAATAAATGTACGCCATTTATTGGGTATGGTCAAGTTCTCCGGACCTTGAGGCGGGTTCTAATATAGAAGCCCCTCGATCTCGACTCGGGACTCGCGCGGACAGCTCTTCGTCGCGTTTCGGAAAAACTAAAACAGGGCATGTGGCCGCACGCACGACGGCCCTTGTCGTACTCCCCAAGATCGCAACTCTTATCGCCCCCGCCTGCCCTTCCATCACGATCAAGTCACAATGACTCTCGCGAACTTCTTGGCAAATCGAATCAACAAGAATGGTGCCGCCACTATCGACTTTGAAGTCGCAACTCACACCTTGAGATTTCGCCCACTCTGCCCAAGACTCCGCTCGCCTTACCTGCCGATCCGCCTGAGATTTCATAAAGCTCTCAAAGGTCACCATCTCGCCATCAACTCCATACATTGCTGGATAAAAACCCGTGTCCATCACCGTCCGCGGAGGAACTGGCACTAAATGAAAGATTCGCACCCGCGCCCCCATCTGTTTAGCCAAAGTGATTGTCTTGTAAAATAAGTGCCTTGAACGATCGCCAAAGTCTGTCGGGTACAAAATCTGACTTAAATGAGATTCGGATTTTACAGCGCCGCCCACCACCATCACCGGAATCGCAGAGTACGCCAGCAAAGTTTCCGCAAAGCTTCCAAGAAAAAAACGATCCAACCCCCGGCGCCCATGACTACTGACCACAATCAAATCCGCTTTTTCTTGTTCCGCATAAGCAAGCAGATTTTCAACAGAAGCCGTCGTTGAGGCAAGAGGCTCAATAAGGATTTTCGGATTTAACACATAAGGAAAGCCCGCCTTTAGCAAGGCCTCTTCCATCTGCTGCCGAACATTCTGACGAATGTCCTCTACCCAATCTGCCGCGAAGTCCTCTTGCCACGTAAGACTTGTCGCAACCAAGACAAAAACAGGCTCTATCTGCACAAAGGCCTTGCCCTGAAACACACTCAGAACACTGGCAACATTCGACTGCAGACTCACCTTGTCTTCAAATGCATCAAACGACCAAATGACTTTTTTAATTGTTCCCAGATTCGACATGCCCACTCCCAGTTACTATGAGATCAAATTCTCTCTGAAGTATGTCGTGCGCAATCGACGTATATGATGATTTTTTAGCGAAAAAAAACGGCCCTGACAAAACAACTTACAACTTCCACAACTACTTGCTGCTAAAACTGCATCCAACTACAACTTGAACTTCCGCTCTACAGACAGGGCCGTCAAATAGAAAACATATAGGAAGGCCCATTCTGCCCTAAGCAAGAGTTCAAAACTAGAATAAAATGAAAATGCGACAGTGGCTCGTATTTTCCTGTCAAGAAATTTTGTTATTTGGCTTTTCCTTGATTTGCAACCGCCTCGATTGCTTTTCGGACTTCTTCTTCATCACCGATAAATTCTCGCTTGAGAACTTTAAAGTCCTTATCAAGCTCATACATCATCGGAATGCCTGTTGGCATATTCACCGCCATAATCTGATCGGGGGTCATATGTTCAAGGTGCTGCATAAGGGCGCGCAGTGAGTTTCCGTGGGCCACAATTAAAACCCGCTGACCAGCTTTGATTTGCGGCGCGATTGTGTCATTCCATAAAGGTAAGAAGCGGGCAACGGTGTCCTTTAAGGACTCTCCACTTGGCAAGTCTTTCGCATTAACATTTTTATAGCGAGGGTCCTTTGAGGGATGAAGAGGATCACTCGTCTCCATCTTTGGAGGTGGGGTGTCATAGCTGCGACGCCAAATTTTGACCTGATCTTCACCATGCCGGGCCGCTGTCTCTGCCTTGTCAAGCCCCTGCAAGGCCCCATAATGACGTTCGTTCAAACGCCACTCTTTGTGGACTGGCAGCCAAACTTGGTCGATTTGACTTAAAACACAGTCCAAGGTGTGGATCGCTCGTTTTAAAACGCTCGTGTATGCCAAGTCGAACTTAAAACCCTGCTCCGCCAGTGCTTTGCCTCCTTTTAGAGCTTCCGCTCGACCTTTTTCTGAAAGATCCACATCCACCCAGCCAGTGAAACGGTTCTGTTGATTCCACTCGCTCTCACCGTGGCGAATTAGCACCAGTTTGTACATGTTCTTCCCTCCAAAAGTTTAGGCAAAATTTTCCCTAAAGCCCTCACTCCCCCACCTAGTAGACAGGTTTAGAGCGAATGCTCGGATAGCGGTTCTATTTGATTCCAAAAAGAATTACCATGATGTCGTACTCTGTCTATCAAAAGCTTCTCTTTTTGCCACGCATTAGTTCGTGACGAAGACTGAAGATTTTGAAAAAACTAAGACCTTAAAAGTTCAAACAAAGGACCCCCTGTGAGCTTCGCAAATCGCGCCAACCTAGAAATTATTGAAGACCTCTACAAACAGTTCAAAACCAATCCTACGAGTGTCAGCCTCGACTGGCAAAGATTCTTCGAAGGCGTTGAGTTCGGACAAGAAGGCGGACTCGGTCTTTCTGAGAAAGAGTTGGATGTCTATCATCTGATCTCTGCCTACCGAAACTATGGCCACTTCGAAGCCCAGCTCGATCCCCTCAGCAACACTCCGACGCCCTCGGATCAACTGTCACTAAGTCGTTTCAACTTGTCAGATAAAGACCTTGAGCAGAAATTCCAAATTGGCGGCATCATCGGCAAACCCCAAGCGAGCTTGCGCGAAATCATCGCCCACCTTCGTGGAACCTATTGCGGCAAAATCAGCGTGCAGTGTTCAGAGGCTCTCCCCGAGGTTCGCAATTGGTTTATCAAAGAATTTGAAACCACCCCATTCAAGCTAACAAACGAAGAAAAAAAGCAAGCCTTTGTCTCTCTCAACAGAACCGAGTCTCTCGAAAAATTCATTCACACCAGATATGTCGGCACCAAACGCTTCTCGATCGAAGGTGCCGATGGCATGATGCCAATGCTTGAAACTTTGGTTCAGCGAGGAACAAAGCTCAAGGTTCAAGAAGTGATGATCGGCATGGCCCACCGAGGCCGCGTCAATGTCCTTGCAAATTTTATGGGCAAAGCCACGGAGTACATCTTTGCCGATTTTAATGGGCCAACAGAAACCGCAGTGCCAATTGATGACTTTGATGGCGACGTTAAATATCACTTAGGTTACGTTGCGCAAAAAGACACCCCTCATGGCAAGTGCCAAGTGACTTTGGCATTTAATCCTTCTCACCTCGAAGCTGTGAACCCCGTCGTCTTAGGCATGAGCCGAGCCGCTCAGCGCCGCCGCAACGACACTAAAGAGCGAAAAACCGTGATCCCCGTTTTGATTCATGGTGATGCTGCCTTTGCCTCTCAAGGTGTCAACCTTGAAACCTTTCAGATGTCACAAGTTAAAGGCTACACCGTCGGCGGAACAATCCATATTGTTGTCGACAACCAAGTGGGCTTTACAACAACTCCCGAAAATGGTCGCTCCTCTCACTATGCTTCAGACACTGCCAAAGTTCTCGCGACACCCGTCGTGCATGTGAATGGCGACGACACTGAGTCTTGCGTTCGCGCTATGGATATCGCCCTGCGCTTCCGCCAAGAGTGGGGCCGGGATATCGTCATCAACATGATCTGCTACCGCCGCTTTGGCCATAACGAAGGTGACGAACCTGCATTCACTCAGCCTTTGATGTACGACATTATCAAAAAGCATCCGACACTTCGCGAGATTTATGGCAAACAGCTGATCCGTGAGGCTGTGATTGATCAAAAAATTTATGAGGACTCTTTTCAAGAGCGCATGGATAGCTTGCAAAAAGTTTATGAAGAAACCAAGAAGACTCCTCCCAAAATACAACCCTTTAAATTTGAAGGCTTCTGGAAGGGGCTCCGCAAGGGCACCCTCGACGATCTTTTAAAACCGGTAAACACCAAAATTGATATTAAAACTTTAAAGGAGGTTGGTGCAAAGATTGGCGAAGTGCCGAGCAACTTCACTCCTCACCCAAAACTAGTTAAACTTTTAGAAACTCGCAAAAACATGGCCCTGGGCAAGGAGCCTATTGACTGGGGTATGGGAGAACTTCTTGCCTATGGCTCGCTGCTGGCCGAAGGCACCTCGATCCGTTTAACTGGTCAAGATTGTGTGCGCGGAACCTTCACTCACCGCCACGCAGGCCTTTACGATGTCAATACCAATGAGTCTTATATAGCTTTAGATCATGTCAACGAAGACAAAGTCGAGTTCTGTGTTTACGATTCAATTTTGTCTGAGTATGCGGTGCTTGGTTATGAATATGGAAACGCGACCTGTGACCCTACGTTTTTAACTCTTTGGGAAGCGCAATTCGGGGACTTCGCTAACGGCGCACAAATCATTATTGATCAGTTCTTGTGTAGCGGCGAATCTAAATGGCAACAAATGTGCGGCTTGGTCCTCTTGCTTCCTCATGGCTACGAAGGCCAAGGCCCCGAGCACTCTTCGGCGCGTCTTGAGCGCTTCTTGCAACTCTGCGCTCACAGCAATATGCAGGTGGTGAACTTAACAACTCCTGCGCAGATTTATCATGCTCTTCGCCGCCAAATTAAACGCGATTTCCGTAAACCGCTGGTGATCATGAGTCCTAAAAAACTTCTCAGATATCCTCGCGCCGTTTCAACTTTAGAAGATCTGGCGAATGGAGGTTTTCAAGAAGTGATTCCTGACACTATTGATAAGTCCAAAGTAGACACTGTGGTC
>JAMIQD010000283.1:0-1833 GCA_035914755.1 Pseudobdellovibrionaceae bacterium
AGGATCTTGCATAACCACGGTATTATTCCTCCAGGAAATAATCTCAACCTATAAAAATATTCTTCACAGAAATCGTGAATACATATCACAACTAAAAAAGACGGCATCCCCTTAAGCAGAGCGGCTTATAGGGTTTTTTACTGAAATTCTATTTTCGGATCTCGGGTACTATGAAGTTGTCAAAGAGCTCGCTTTTGTCGAGGTTACGCCGTCGACAGTACACGGGCCGGCTTGAAGGTTTCCGACCACCTCTCAGACCATCTCATCACCTCCTGGTGGAACTTATGTGGGATCTTCATTCTGAAATATCCAGCGCCTGTCACTAAACGGCCTGGGATATGAATCATTTGTCGTCTCAACTTTTTTGCAAAATGTGGTTTGTCTGGTCGCATGAGAGTCGCCATGGCTCTCAAAAAGTTGTGTGCAATGAGCGCGAGCAGTCCATAGACATGATTGGCTCTGAGGCTTTGACAGGGGAAATGCTTGAGATCAAAGTTAATCTTGCCCTCACGAATGAAGTTTTCCATATTACCCCGTCATTGGTGGAATTCCAAAATCTCTTCCGGCTTCTTTGGATAGAGCCCACGAAACGACAGCACACACCAGTATTTGTAATTGGTGTCGGAGAGGAGTGTGGTTTGAGCGCCATCATCTTTTTTTGTGCGTTTAATCACTATTGGATACTGCACCCCTGGTGCCCAGCCAGGCTCGTACATCATAAAGCCTACATCGACTGCGGGGAGCGATTTCCCCGAGTCATTTGCCTTTTGAATCTGCTCGGATGTGTAAAGCCACGGGACCCAGTTGGTCACGTCAGGGATTTTTTGCATCCAGCCGGTGTTCCCGTGGACTGTGACTGTGCCCTTAAGACTCCTTGACTGCGCAGCCCTGAGGCAATCCTCATTGCAAAATGCCGAATCTCCACGGTAGTAGTGCTGAACCTCCGTGCGGTTTGGAATGTCATCCATAATCCTTAAGATCATTTGATCGGCACCGTTGGCACTGAATGCGGAACCCGGTCTTAAATCCATGTCGTAAGAAAATCCACCATCATCAAACGTATGGAGACTATCCAGGCCGATCACGCCATAGCGGCTCATCACAACACCCTCCATCTTGAGGCCATGCTGCTCGTGAAAAGTTGAATCTTGATCAAAGGTAATCGATGTTTTCTCGCCGTCAATGCGAGTGCGATAGTTGAAGGCTTGCCTGGTCAAAAAGCCTCGCAGGGCATCAACATGCTCGGGTTCGAAATCTCGCAAATAATTGCCCATGGTCTTAGAAGTCGCAAGTCCGCCCAGCTTATCTTCAACTGATGGGTCGTCTTCAAACTCCTCAAGATCATCCAAGCACTCATGGCCATACCAAAAACCGCAAAGTAAAATCATCGCCAAATGGTCCGAACTATAGCTGGAATTGCCAACTCTTTTCGGCAAACAAGCTTTGAACTCCAAAAACTCCGAACTCTGCATGAACGCATCGATTAACGGGCCAAGACCCGAGCTGGCCGTGAGCCTCTCATTCGTTGCTTCGTAGATAATCTTCTTCGGTTTCCAGGGATTCTTGTCCCATTTGCTCTGATAATTCATATTCCCGACTCTTTCGTTAGAAAATCTGACCTGCAAGCTTCCCTACATTGTCTACAATATTGTTCAAAATTCGTCGAGTCTGAGAAAATATTGAGCCACTGATGCGTCACTTCAATAGTGATGCGTCAACGACTTGAAAATATCTGCCAAAGCTAGGACCAGAGCTGCATCCAGCAATTCGGATTCAATAGCAACATTCGGATGTGGGTAGGTATACTTGGTTGATCGGCCAGTTCCCGAACTT
>JAMIQD010000284.1:0-1959 GCA_035914755.1 Pseudobdellovibrionaceae bacterium
CGCCTCAGCTGAATTGTAAGAGTTTAGAACGGCCATCACCTCATCAACACTTAGAAAATGCGGCAGTTTTTTCGGGACCTTGGGGCAAATGATGTGGGGGGAAAGGTCCTTTTCGATGAGCTTTTCTTGGTACGCCCAATTGAAAAAACTCTTTAAGGTCGCGCTTTTTCGGTTGCGGGAGGAGAGGCTCAGGCCGGCCCATCGAGTGAGGGCCTGGCGGCAGAGGCTTAGAAGCTCTGACTCGGAAGGAGTTGCGGGTATGATGGCCCGTTTTTTGTCGGCCATATTTCCAAAAGCTTGCTGAAGATCATTTCTATAGGCTCTGATTGTGAGGGGGGATGAATTTTTTACAAAATCCATGTATTTCAGATAGTTATCTATGTTTCTTTGGAGCTCGAAGGATTTTGTCGACACCTGGAGACCCCTTTCATTTAGATTTTACGAGGTCCTGGAAAAAATATAATGCCATGCAAAAATTTACTTGCAGAAATTACACACCACCGGTATATTGCATCGTGTTAACGCATCGTACCATTTTAATACATCGAAAGGCAGCACGTAATGGAAAACAACAATTCGTCATCTTCGTCTACTACTGTTTTACCCTCTTCTCAAAACAACCAGCAAGTTCTTTGGAACAATCAAGTCCAAAAACCCAGTGAGGCTCGGACGATAGTCTATCAATCAGAGATTATGAGTCAGCTTATGAAAATGATTGATCGCGTGGCCCCGTCGGGAGCAAATATCCTGGTGCTAGGAGAGTCGGGCACAGGAAAAGAGCTTGTGGCTCGTCAAATTCACGACAAATCAAATCGCAAAAACAAACCATTTATTGCTATCAACTGCGGCGCTCTTCGTGAAACTTTACTTGAAAGCGAACTTTTTGGTCATGAAAAAGGGTCATTTACTGGGGCCTATAACCGCAAGATTGGTTTGGCTGAAGCCGCAAACGGCGGGACTTTATTTTTAGATGAAGTTGGCGAGCTTAGCCCCGGAATTCAGGCAAAGCTATTGCGTTTTATTCAAGAAGGCGAGTTGTACAGGGTGGGCGGCAAGGACCCGATCAAGGTGGACATTCGTTTGATTTCTGCAACAAACCGCGAATTGGAAGCGGAAGTACAGCGCGGAAACTTCCGTGAAGACCTTTTCTATAGAATTAAGACCATTGTTGTGAGTGCTCCACCTTTGCGTCGTCGCCGAGAAGACATTCCAGCCCTAGTGAATCACTTCTTGAGCAATGGAAACCATTCTTACTTGAATCGTGGACGTCAAATCTCAGAAGATGCTTTAAAGGCGTTGGCAAAATATGAATGGCCAGGAAACATTCGTGAGCTTCAGAATGTTTGCGAAAGATTGCAAATTCTTTCAGAAGGTCACACGATTATGATCAATGACCTCCCTGAGAATGTTCGTAATCCAGAAAAAGTAGATGATGTTATAGACTATGATCCGACCTTAACCTTGCATGAGCTCGAGAAGCGTTACATTTTAAAGGCTCTTGCACATTTTGGTGGGAACAAAACTCAGGCAGCAAACAATTTGGGTATTACGATCAAGACGCTCTACAATAAACTTCACGAGTACGGCGAGTTTGAAAAATTCGCTGTTCACACGAAACCTTTAAAATAAAAAAAGGCTGCTCTCTGAGCAGCCTTTTTTCTTTAAGATTAGAAGTAACCTTCGTCATCGTCTTCGTCATCATCATCGTCTTCGTCGTCCTCTTCAACAGGCTTATTGGTGTCGTCTTCAAGGTCTTCAAAGGAATCATCTTTTGACTCTTCTGCGTCCTCCCAGTCGTCATCACTAGAGAGCGGCTCTTCTTCAATATCAATCATACTATCGAGCTCAGCCTCATCGTCAAATTCGTTGCTGATGTCATTTAGTGCAGTTTCAGGTTTAATAGAGGCAATCCCAGCAACCACAGCCACGCCAGCAAGCGCCGCTTTGGTTTTACCCATT
>JAMIQD010000285.1:0-17783 GCA_035914755.1 Pseudobdellovibrionaceae bacterium
CGCAAGCCCTCAGCGTCTAAGGCTACGACCTCTGCAAAAAAGAAAACCACTCGCAAAGTAGTCACTAAAAAAGATCCTAGTTTTTGATATTTATACGGCGCTTCATTGTGACGGGGCGCCGCCCTTGCTCTAACGCTTTATTGACCTCAGGGAATGTGTTAGGTTCTCGGCAACTTTCCCCTGAGGTTTTCTATGCAAAAAAACGAATTTTCGCCAAAGCTCACCGCCAACTCGACTCAAAAAGAATTTATTGCTCGCCATATCGGGCCCCGCGATGAAGATATTCACTCCATGCTAAATGAACTCGGCTTTTCTTCTCTTGAAGAAATGGCCAATCAAATTGTCCCGCAGAAAATTCGCACGACAAAGCCCTACCCCGTTGTGGGCAGCGGAATTTCTGAAAATGATCTTCTCGAAAATCTCAAAAAAACTCTTTCGAAAAACAAAGTTAACAAGTCACTTATTGGTTTAGGTTTTAGCGACACCATCACTCCTTCAGTCATTCAGCGAAATATTTTAGAAAATCCTGTGTGGTATACGGCCTATACTCCCTATCAAGCTGAAATTGCGCAGGGGCGCCTAGAAGCTCTGCTTAATTTTCAAACCATGATCATCGAGCTGACAGGAATGCAAATTTCTAATAGCTCCCTCCTCGATGAAGGCTCTGCCGCTGCCGAAGCGATGGCCATGGCTCACTCCATTCACAAAGATAGCAAAGTGATGCACTTTGTGGTTTCTCCGAAAATGCACCCCCACGTGATTGAAGTCTTGCAGACGCGGGCCGAGCCCTTGGGCTTCAAAATGATTTTGCAAGACCCTCACTCTTATGATTTTAAAACACCGGTCTTTGCGGCCTTTGTTCAATACCCTGACAGCGAAGGGGTTGTCGAAAATCATCAAGAAACGACAAAAAAATTCCATAGCGAGAATGCTCTTGTCGTGGCCTCGGTGGATCTACTCTCATTGACAATGCTCACTCCACCAGGTGAATGGGGAGCTGACATCGTTGTCGGCAACTCTCAGCGCTTCGGTGTTCCACTGGGATTTGGCGGCCCTCATGCGGCCTTTTTGGCAACAAAAGACGAATACAAACGCATTATGCCGGGCCGAATCGTGGGAGTCTCTGTGGATAACCACGGCAAACCCGCTCTGCGCTTAGCTCTCCAGACCAGAGAACAACACATACGCCGTGAAAAGGCGACCTCCAACATCTGCACGGCGCAGGTGCTTTTGGCTAACATGGCCAGCATGTACGCTGTCTATCACGGACCCGAAGGACTTAAAAAAATTGCTCAGCGTATTCACAGACTCACTGGTATTGTTGCTGAGGGTTTGAAGAAGTTGAATTTCGAGGTTCCGACGACTCCCCACTTTGATACTCTGAAAATTTCAACAAATAAAGTTTCAGAAATTTTACGATCTGGTGAAGCCTTAAATATTAACTTCCGCGCTTATCCAGATGCCATTGGAATCTCACTCAATGAGACCTGCGACCTGCAAACTGTGAATGATATTTTCACGGCATTTAATTTGGGACAAAAAGTTTCTTTTTCAGCGACAGAGATAGACACTACCTTGACCTTGTCTTGGCCAACAGAACTTGTGCGAACGAGCAAATATCTCACCCACGAGGTCTTTAACTCTCACCACTCTGAAGCTGAGATCACTCGCTACATCCACCGCCTCCAAAACAAAGATATCACGCTGACCCATTCGATGATTCCTCTGGGGTCTTGTACAATGAAACTCAATGCCACAACTGAATTAGTTCCTGTTTCGTGGCCAGAAATTAACAAAATTCATCCCTTCGCACCAACGAGCCAGGTTCAGGGATATATCGAGATGATTCATGATCTCGAGAATAAACTTTGTGATATCACAGGCTTTGCCGGAGTTAGCTTGCAGCCAAACTCTGGCGCCCAAGGCGAATATGCTGGCCTGCTCGTCATTCGCAAATATTTCATCGACAAGGGTGAGTCTCACAGAAATATATGTTTGATCCCAAGTTCTGCTCACGGCACCAATCCCGCCTCCGCAGCTATGGCCGGAATGAAAGTCGTCGTCGTCAACTGCGACTCCCAAGGCAATGTCGAAGTTGCAGATCTTAAAGTCAAAGCGGAAGCTCATAAAAAAGACCTCGCTGCTCTAATGATTACATATCCTTCCACCCATGGAGTTTTCGAAGAAAGCATCAAAGAAATCTGCCAAATTATTCACGACAATGGCGGCCAAGTTTACATGGATGGCGCCAACATGAATGCTCTTGTCGGACTTTGCCGTCCCGCTGAGTTCGGGGCTGATGTTTCTCACATGAATTTGCATAAGACCTTCGCGATCCCCCATGGCGGCGGCGGCCCGGGAGTTGGACCTATCGGTGTTCGTGAGCATCTCAAAAAGTACTTACCAACATCCTCACTTCAACCTGAGGCTGGGCCCAAAACAGGAGTCAGTGCCACAACCTCCGGCCCTTGGGGAAGCGCTAGCATTTTACCGATTTCTTGGTCTTACATCACCATGATGGGAGCAGAAGGTCTCAAAAAAGCCACCCTCGTCGCCATCCTGAACGCCAATTATATCGCAAAAAAATTAGCCGCCCACTTTCCTGTGGTTTACAAGGGCAAAGAGGGGCTTGTTGCCCACGAGTGCATTTTGGATCTTAGAGACATCAAAAAGACCAGCGGCATTGATGTGACGGACGTTGCAAAACGGCTCATGGACTATGGTTTTCATGCTCCGACAATGTCTTGGCCTGTGGTTGGCACTTTGATGGTTGAGCCCACCGAGAGCGAGCCTAAAGCAGAACTCGATCGTTTTATTGAAGCCATGATCTCGATTCGAAATGAAATCAAAGCCGTTGAATCCGGCAAGATGACAATCAAGGACAATCCCCTTGTCAACTCACCACACACCGCCGAGATTTTGTTAAAATCCGAGTGGAATCATTCCTACTCTCGCGAGCTAGCGGCCTACCCAGTTAAGTGGCTTCGCGAAAGTAAGATATGGCCCGCGGTGGGGCGTATTGACAACGTCTATGGGGATCGAAACTTGGTGTGCTCATGTCCAAGTATTGAAAGTTACCGATAGAGCCGAAGAGGGTGTCATGAAAAAAGCGGTCTTTATTCGGCTAGACAAGATTGGAGACCTCATTTGCACGATGCCCGTCGACGAAATCGAGTCTCTTAAAGATTGGGAGATCACTTGGATTATCGCCAAGGGTCTTTCTTTTGTGCCAGAGCACTCAGTCCCCAAAAGAACCTATCTAGAACTCGATAAAAGCAAACCTGCAGAGGCTCGACAAATCTTAAAAAAATTTTTACATGACCAAAAGCCCGATGTTGCTGTTAGTTTTCAGGCTCCCTGGTGGGTGAATTTTTCTCTTTGGCAGGCGCGAATCAAAACACGGATCGGTGTGCTCTCTAAGTGGGATAGCTTTTTTTTCCTTAATAAAGGACTTCGTCAAAAACGCAGTCTCTCTATCAAACACGAAGCTGAGTACAATCTAGATTTGGTTCGACAAATCGATCCAGAGAAAGTTTTGCAAGCTATTGCTCCCGTTCTCAAGTTGCAAGCAGACACGCGCGACGACGTTTTAAATCGTGAGGGTCTCGAAGCACAAAAATATTCTGTCGTTCACCCAGGCATGGCGGGGTCAGCTCTAAACTGGCCAACAGAATATTATATCGAACTCATCGCGAAGCTAAGCCTTCGCCGCAAAGTAGTTCTAACAGGCACTCTCGCTGATGAACCCTGGCTTAAAGAAATTAAAAATCATTATACAGGCAATTCTCAAATTATTTGTTTACAGAATAAGCTTACGGCATCTCAGTTGCTGTCGATTCTTCAACATGCACATTCTGTTTTTGCTCCCAGCACGGGGGTCCTGCATTTAGCAGCAAGTCTCGGCACTCCCGTCTATGGTTTTTATTCTCCAATCCGAGTGCAAACCACCACTCGGTGGGGAGCCCGCGGTCCCCACGTTCATCTTTTTAGCCCAGCCGTTCAAGACGGCCCAGTGACTGCAGAGTGCATGCGACAAATCACTCCGAACCTCGTATTAGAAAAGGTTCGCTAAAATGCAGAGGACTTTTTCTATCCCCGCAGACTTAGAAAAAAAAATTGAAGCCGCTTTGACGAAGCATTTTTCTCTGTCTCTTCAGGATTCAAAAAAACTTGCAACAGCAATAAAACAACTTTCAGATTTTTTTATCAAAAATCCCGATGGGCAAACGCCCTGGGGTCAAACTTGGGCCCAGATAGCCTATCTCGTCTATTTTCTTCCGCTCAATCACGCCAGAGCCCAGGCCGTTATTCATGAAGCAACTCACCAGGGATTTTTTAGTGGCCTCGATCAAGTCATCGACTTCGGTTGCGGTTATGGCACGGCCAGCCTCGCCCTCGTAAATCACTTTAAGCAATTTACTCTTATTGAGCGGGCAAAGGATATTTGCTCGCGATATAATTTTATGAATCCAGATAGAATTCAGTGGCTCGACAAAGTCGAGCGTCTCGCTGAGCCAGAAAAGACCCTGACGGTTTTTTCTTATTCTTTGACTGAACTAAGCGAACTTCCGACCTGGACAAAAAAATCCGAGGCGCTGATGATTCTAGAACCTTCAACTCAGGCCGATGGGCGAAAGCTAATGACTCTGCGACAAAAACTAATCAATGAGGGCTTTAGCATCTGGGCTCCCTGCACTCATCAGGGGAAGTGCCCACTACTGACTCAGTCGAAAACGGACTGGTGTCATGACCGAATTCATTTTGCCATGCCACCTTGGTTTGCCGCGATAGAGCATCATTTGCCAATGAAAAATCAAACTTTGACCATGAGCTACCTCCTCGCTCGCCGGTCCCTCGCTCCCAAACCCTCCCCTCACGCCGCTAGGACTGTCGGAGACCTTCTCAAAGAAAAGGGCAAGGACCGCCAAATGGTTTGCCGCAGCGAAGAGCGGGAGTTTCTTGCCTGGCTTCACAAAAGCGGAGTTGACCAAGAAATTCCAAGGGGGGTATTGATAGACATTCCCGAAGATGCACCCAAGATTTCAAACGAAATACGCTTACAGAGGACTCATGGACACTTTAACAGCAATTAAAAAAACACCCCTTGCCGATGAACATGCCAAGTTGGGCGCCCGGATGGTCGACTTTGCCGGCTGGTGGATGCCGGTGCAATACAAAGGTCTTCGCGAAGAGCATGACAATGTCCGCAGCAATGTGGGCTTGTTTGATGTTTCTCATATGGGAGAGGTTCGCTTTCGTGGCCCCAAGGCCCTTGAGACCCTTCAGTGGCTGACCACCAACGATGTTTCCAAGCTCAATGAGAATGAGGCCCACTATAGCCTTCTTCCGAATGAACGCGGCGGCTTGGTCGACGACATCATCGTCTATTGTTTAAAGAAAAATGAAGACTACCTGGTCTGCGTAAATGCTTCGAACGCCGATAAGGATTTTGCCTGGATGGTCAAAAATAACAAAGGCGCTGATATCACAAATGAATCTACCTATTGGGGGCAAATCGCGATTCAGGGCCCCAAGGCCCTCGCTCTTTGCGAAAAGACCTTCGGCTTTAAAGCCAGCGATATGAAATCCTTCGCAGTTCACCGCTTCGATTACAAAGGACACAAAACAATCTTCGCGACCACAGGCTATACTGGCGAAAAAGGCGGAGAAGTATTTATTGAGGCTCCGGGAGCTGCCGCCCTTTGGCGCGATCTTCTGTCTCAGGGGCAAGAGTTCGGCGTTCAGCCCATTGGTTTGGGCGCACGGGACACTCTGCGCACAGAGTACAAAATGTCTCTTTACGGCCACGAAATTGATGACACAACGAATCCATACGAAGCTAAGCTGGGCTGGGCGGTAAAGCCTGCGGCCAAGGACTTTATAGGAAAAACTCCAATGCTAAAAGTCAAAGACGAGGGCCTTAAAAAGCAGCTCATTGGCTTTAAGATGCTAGATAAAGGCATTCCAAGACAGGGTTACTCCTTGTTTTCTTTTGACAATAAAGAAATCGGCAAGGTAACTAGTGGGACTCACTCTCCCACCCTGGACGAACCCATCGGTATCGCATATATTTCTTCGGAATTTGCAGCTGAGGGGACTGAATTTGCAGTCGATATCCGTGGCCGGAAAGTGAAAGCCAAAGTTTGCAAAACGCCTTTCGTGACAAAATAGGAGCCAAAAATGGCATTTCATATTCCAGAAGAACTTTATTATACAAAAGAACATGAGTGGGCTCAGGTTGATGAGAACATCGTGACTGTCGGTATTACCGAATTTGCCCAAGAACAATTGGGTGAGATTGTTTACGTTGAGCTTCCAGAAGAAGGTCAAAAAGTTACCCAAGGACAAACTTTCGGTGTTGTTGAGTCGGTAAAAGCGGCTAGCGACTTGTATTCCCCAGTTTCTGGCACCGTGATCGAAATCAATGCTGGACTTAATGATGATCCTTCAGTATTAAATGACGACCCTATGAACGAGGGGTGGTTCATTCGTATCGAAATGGATACGGAAAAAGAACTCGCAAACCTAATGCGGGCTCCTGACTATAAAAAACTCGTTCAAGCATAATTAAATACCGCATGCCCCGCTGGTGAAATTGGCAGACACGCTAGACTTAGGATCTAGTGCGCAAGCGTGGGGGTTCAAGTCCCTCGCGGGGCACCAATTCCAACAGTACTCGAACCCACACGGGTCGGGTTCTTTGATTGGAATGGTAGCACGGCAGCACCTTCTTTATTTTCCCTAAAATTTGAGTTTTCTGATCCGGACGATTGGTTTCCGTCGGTTCCGGTGGCCTTAAGTGGCTCTTTCGTTGGGGCGTAGATGCCCATTTTGATCTTTGTGGGGTGGATTTCGATGAATTTCACCAGGTTTGTGAAGATCGGTCTTTGATTTTCTTTTGGAGCCTTCTCCAAGTTCATTAATACGCTTTCTATTTTGGCTCTAAGACCTTCTTGGTCAACTTCCTGACCATGTAAATCCAACTCTTTTGTTTTTAGATTTTCTTTTGCTAACTTTAGCCCATTCATTCTTTGAGTCATTTGTTTGATCTGCTCATAAAATGCTTCAGCTGGAACTTCCGTAGGAAGTTCTGCAACTCTTTGAACTAAGTTTGAAATGCGTTTGGAAGTCGTTTGGATTTCTAATTCCAACTTCTTTGTCTGCGTTTGTATTTCAGGAAGCTCGCTTGTGGTCTTTGACTGATATATTTCAATCCATTTGGTGATAAGGCTTGGATCATTTAGCAATGCTCTTAAGGACCTTGTTACGATCTCCTCAAGTCTTGGCGCTCTAACATTTTTTACTTGGCACTGATGCGCGTGATCTTTCGCTAAAGGATTCTTGAGCTGAGGATGTCCGTAGTAAAAGTGCTTTTCGATTCTTCCCGTTCCAGATTTACCGCCTAGAGACTTTCCACACTCCCCACATTGAACAAGTTCAGTTAGAGGGAATGGATATTTCTTCCAAGTCTCGGGCTTGTATCGGTTTTTGTTTTTACTAAGGCGCTCTTGGACTTTGTTAAAAGTCTCTTCGCTGACGATATCTGGCCATACCGCTTTAATGAACTCCGCTGATCCATCCTTGTGCTTAACTTCTCTAAGTCCTAAATATGCTTTGTTGGTAAGCAGAGAATTTAGCGTATCAACCGAGAAGACCTTGCCGCCCTTTTCAATGCCATGCTTATTCGTAAATTTTTTATTGAAGATACCAGCTTCGATCAAAGCCACTTGGGTTTTACGAAGGGATTCTTTCTCAAGGAATAAGCTAAAGACCCTCTGAACCACTTCTGATTCTTCCTTGTTAATGACTAACTCGCCTTTATTTTTGGGGTTACGGTCGTAGCCCAAAGGAATTGTCCCACCATTAAAAAGTCCACGCTTAGACCGCGATAACCAATTAGCCGCGATCCGCTCAGACGTTTGCATCCTCTCATACTGGGCATTGTTAATGAGATTAAAGACCATCATCTCACCACTAGCCGTTGTCGTATCAAAATTTTCCCTGAGGGTTACGAAGCTTGCTTCGTGGTGCTTAAGAAGATCCCAGACTTCGCAAAAATCTTTAATGCTTCTATTAAGTCTTGAAAGTTCAGTTGCGACGATAAGATCAATTCGTCCAAGCTTCACGTCAGTGAGGAGTCGTAAAAACTCCGGGCGACCGTTCATATTCTTAGCGGACTTTCCTTCATCGCAATAAATATCAACCAGGGTTCCCCAGTTGGATTCTCTTTTATTTTGAAATTCAATGTATTCTAGTAAACGATTTTTTTGCGATACAAGTGAGCCATCTTGGATTCTGGCTTGTTCTTCCGTGGAGACACGGAGATAGATTCCGATTCTTTTCATTAGCTAGCCTCCTTCATTTCTGAAGCTGTGCTTTGGTCACTCGCTTGATCCTGCTGCTGTTTTAAGGCACGGTCAATTTCGAGTAAGGCTTTTACCAGTTGCACAACTTTGGTTTCGTATTCAGTTCGTTTTAAATGCACCTCGATCATTTCAAGTTCGTAGTCTTCTATTCCTACTACTCGCATCAATTATTGTTATCCTTCATAATTACACCTCCGTTTTTTGATTGATTGTTTTTTTGGCCTTTTTCCTCCTGTCTTTTGTTCCCCTCTCTCATACTTCATTTTTTTATAAATTTCTTATTATTTTTTCTTATCCTGTCCATCCCATTTTCCCGTTTCGTGACCACTTTCTCTCGAAGGGAGGGAGTGGTCACGAACGCTTGCGAGGGAAAATGGGATGGACAGGACTCCGAGTTCTTCAAATATTTTGAATGTTTATAGGGGGTTTTTCTTCTTCAGATCGAATTAAATAACTGCGGAAGCTTTCCGCTAATTTTCCGCAGTGTTTGGAAGTCGGTAATGCATGCGGATGAAGTGCGCGGACGCCGTGTCGCCTAGAATCCGCGATCAATGGAACTTTTGGCTCAAATATTTTTCATTTCTATTGCGGCGAATTAGGAATTTGGCGTGTAAAAAAGGTTTCAAATTTTTTGAAAGATGCCACTTAGGCATTTGAGAAATAAAAAACCCGCTGATTTTTTTATGAAGTCAGCGGGTTTCGATAATTACTTTGGCTAGTTCACAAGGGTTACTAATTTGATTATTTTACTGTAACTTGAGGTGTCTGAGCTGGCACACTAACAATCTCTGCACTGACTTTGCCATTCTTTTTTGAAACAGCAATATATGGAACCTCAGAATCATCAAACGTTACAACTTGTGGTGTTGGAGTACGCTCCTCTGTTGTCATTTTAGAGGAAGTTTGACAAGCCGTAAGGCCTATCATAATCAAAACAGGGATTGCTATTAAAAACGACTTCATTGGTATATCTCCTTCTTAGGAATAATGACCTTCACACCAATGAGTATTGCAAACTCCGGGCCCCTCCAAGAGGGGGCTTATGATCGTTAAACATCGATTCAGGGAACTTTGCCTTATATCGCTGACCGATGTCTAAAAGATCGACAGTCAAACGGCTTAGGTTGCTCGATATCAATTGCTACTTAAGCAAGAGCGAGCTTAATACGTTGAATTTAACAACCTTGCACGTTGTCAGCTGAACCTCAATCGAACCAATTTCTCCTGAGCCATCGCTAAAGACAGATGAAAATTGAATTTCATAAACTTGACCAGCGGGCGAATCCTTTATTCTCGGCGAAGTAACGTAAAAGTGGCCACCTGACATATTTCTTTGTTTTGTTAAAATATCTCCAACTACATTTTCTGGAGAACAAGCCTCTGCTTTTGCAAATCCCGCACAAAGCGAGAATGCAAACATCAAAACTGCGATATAGCTTTTCATAAAATCCTACCTTTCATGTCAGAGAGCTTTCTATATGAAAATGAACGCAATTAATAGCCAGCCACGAGAACATTGTCCTTATTTCAATGCCGTCTAAAAATTGATCAAGAATCAAATGGCACTAATACTTAAAACGAATAGGTTTGCGCTGGCTTCCTGATCCCAAAGGCCTCCTGATTTTTAATAAAATCAGGAGGAGCCCGGTTTAAAACAGTTTTGACGAACAAAAGCCTCTGAAGCCCCAATAGCCGCTCCCACCTTTAAATAGGACCCATAGACATTAACCAAACGCAGCAGATCTGCGGGCAAAAGGGCCTTTGGCTCCGCGACCTCATCAAACTCAATCTCAATCAAAGCCTGGGGCTTGGGCAAAAGCGGTTCGTCTACTCCGGCGACTCGCGCACCACTTCCAAACTTGGAAAGTGACAAAAGCTGACTGAAAAGTCGGCTTTTTTTATGCTGTAAATCTTCAAACCAAAGAAATACAATCGACCAGGTACAAGTTATACACAACTCAAGTATGTCGTCCATTTTACAAAATAGTCTTCGCGGTCGAAAGTATGTACTGTTGTTGAGATTTTTATTACTGCTATCGCAGTGCCTTTTTACCTTGAGACACTCGATCTTTGATTTTTTTGCGAAGAAGTGCGACGTAATCTCGCACTTCTTTTTTTTCATCATCAGACAAACGAAACCATTCTTTGTTGCGAAGAGCACCAACCAGTGCATAACCAAAAATCGAGTGTGCATTTTTGGGGCTGGCTTTGACCAGTTTTTCAAGCGCCTTTTTCCAACCCATTTTCTCAAAAGCTTGAGGAGTTTTAATCCCCGCCTGGCGAAATAACTTTTCGCTGGTGGGTCCTAGATTTTTTAGGTCTGAAATATTTTGTAGGTATTTGATCTCAACCTGATCGCTTTTGTCGCTAAACATCCGAGGCCTTCGAGTATCAATTTTTTCATCCGTTACTTTTGATTTTTTAGCTTTTTGTTGAGCAACGACCCCCCAATAGGAGCCAGAACGAAAAATCCGCTTCAGCAAAAACTCGGCGCGTTCTTCGAACTCTTCGGTTTGCTGAGGCAAGTAAAGCCACTTAGCAAGCACTGGGTGATTTTTTAAGTAAGGGGCCAGCCCAAGCGCTTTTGCGTGGTACGCCCTTTCTAAAGGAAAGAGGCAGCCGTTCCAGAGATCATAGTCATAGGTTTTTCCGCGATAGACCCGATCCCCTTCGCTTTCAAAAGTAACCAGCCCTAGCTTCCCTTCGAAATAATATGCAAAACCACCAAACATAGGTCGGCGAAAATATCCCTCCGGCAATAACAATTCAATCCACTGTAGCTCTTTCGGTTCTTTTGCCATATCAGCCCCTCGTTGCCTAGAGTAACCCAATTTTTAAAAATAAAACAGGGGCCGTTAAAGCCCCTGCACGACTAACTATAAAAATTCTGAAAAATTATTTTGTGAGATAGAATAGAAAGGTCTCGCGAGCCCCTGTGAACTTACCCAGGCAGGCAGGCTTTGTAATACTTGTCGTAATCGTTGCTGATTGGTAAGTCGCAAGCATTTTTGAATCGCTAACTTTTTTGACTGTCAAAGATCCTGTTTCGATAACCCGGCAATTGACCCAACTGTCTTTTACTTGAACACCTTGGAAGTGCTCTTGACGAGTTGTCATTGATCCACCGCTGCCATCAGGGAATGGTTTGTATTGTTCAAAAAAGATAAGTCCCTCTGGACGGATCAAATCAACCTTTTCGAAGGCCGTAGGTGTTGTCGCAGACCAATCCATCTCCACCTTGGGCAAGCAGGCATTGGCATTGCGGAAACCCGAACGGTCAAAGTACTCCGCATAACACTGCAGTTGTGCAATTTTAAGGGCATTGGAGCTTCCGCCATTAGCAATCGAAGAACAAGTCGTGTTTGTTGGAATAACAGATCCGCTGAGTTCACTCCAGTTGAAATCGCCTGATGGTTGAACGGCATAAGAGCCGTTCACGACTGCCCACTTGTTCGAGCAAGTCACAGCTGTTGAAACACCGTTAATTGTCGCATTACCTGTGCAAGTATTAGATTTAATACCATCTGCATTGGTAGTCACTGTTCCGCAGGTGATTCCTGTCCAGTCGCGAACATCGACGTTTTGGTTAGAGCTGTTCACACAACCACCACCCAATTGAGCTTGATAGTCAGAGCTCGTATCCGGACCACAAACCCAGGCATTAGAATAAGTCGTGCTGCCGGCTGTGATGTCATGAGGCCCGCACAATGGCATCACATCATGTAGCAACTTTGCCGTGCTCATTTTCCAATTGCTTGTAAGATTCACAGTTCCCGTTGTGCTCGTGATCGAATCAGTGAAGCTTGCAACCGAGGTCGCAAATCCAAAGGTTGCATCAGCCGATCCATTGGCACTAAAATCCACGCCAATTTGAGTTTTAGCCGTCGATGTCAGGCCAATCACAGAACCACAAGAAGTAAATTTGCTTTGACCGTTCCATAACTGCAATCCAAAGATGTCTGATGAATCTGCGGTTTTAATTCCCTTCCATAGCTTAAAATAAATCTGTTGGCCAGATGGGGGACCTTTACAACTGTTATCTGAAGGATTGCACGGCGATTTAGTACCCGTGGGTAAAGAAAAGTCGACAGCACCAATCGTCCATGAGCCAGTTGGGTCAAAAACGCTTGCGGCCGCTGGTTTCTCGGCTGAAACGGCGCTTGCAATATTGGTCACTGGAACAGTCACCTCTCCTGCATTAGGATCAAAGTTAATTGTTCCCAATGATGCGTTTTGCTTAAATGTGGCGTTAGTAGATGTTGAGTTATTGCCATTCAAATCTTTATTGGAAGAATCCGAGATCAAAAAATCTGCGGCTTTTTTGCCAGCAGAATCCGTTAAAAAACAAGTTAAAGGCTGATTGGTCGCGCCCTCAATTTTCGCTGTGAACGAACCGTCTGAAGCAATATCTGACGTTCCGGTCTTAAGCGGCGTTGTGGTCGTTGCACAGGTGACTTTATATTGCGTAATATCGACTGACTGAGCGACAATAGATTCTTCTGTTGTCGTAGAAGTTCCGTTACTCAAGCTAATAGCGCCAGAAAGTGTTAGATAATCTCCACTCGATGCGGAGTCACCTCCCCCGCTACAACGAATCGCACTTGCTGCAAACCCGCTTAATAATAAAATGTAATACATATTTTTCTTTGTGAGCATTCTTCCCCCGAAAATTTCATTGAGCAAATAGGCTATTACATTGAGAACTTTAGAAATAGTCCTGACGCAAAAACTCGATCCGATTTTCTATTCGATTTTTAGTTGTAAAAAAATGTAACAGAGCAAGACTCGACTTTCATCTATGGAAACAAATCGCCACATATCTCATCGATTCTCAAAGTATTCTCTGCACGGTGCCCGTACTCATAGCCCTTCCAAAGGGCGAGTGAGTCCGTCAGGGCTTTGGCTTGAGCTGCAGAGGTCATCTGGTTGAATTGAATCCAACTCTGACATCGACTGCGAATTGCATTTCGAACAATAGAGCGCTGAGGTGCCTCAAGCACAGAGGGGTTTAGAGACTCGTCGAGGTGTGGTGTGATATAACGTTTGAGAAGAAGTCCGTGGGAGTTCTCGGGGTTCTCGCTCCATCTGACAAAGCCGTTTTTGTCTCTTTCTAAAAAGCGAGGATACCTTTTTCCTTCGACCTGAAGATCGTTAAAAAAGTTGGAATAGAAAATAAATCCAGCGAAATTCGCAGCCAAATCGGCATTAGAGTAGACCCCATCTGAAATCATGCCAAAAAGACCGTCCTCTGTTGAGCCCCCCCATTGGAGGACCTCCTTCATGGCGTCCGATGGGGATTTCTGCAACAAAAATGAGTTCTGATATTTTTCGTAATACTCATAGCCCTGATTTAAAAAGTGGCCAAACTTGTCGACACCCATATGAACTCCATAGGCCTTCATGGTAGAAGCAAAAACAAAATAGCTCGGGCTAATTATTCTATGAAACCCAGCCAACGAGTAGATGGTTTTAAATTGGTTCTGGCTGTACAAGATGGGCTGGCCATTTTTTTTGTTTCCAGGATATTGCACATAAGCAAGGCCGGCACCAAAAACACCGTCCCTCTGTTCATTCCAAGTGACGGCAGCTGAATATCTCGAATGCAGGTAGGCAACCAATCCGGCCTCTGTTTTTAGCAAACTCAATTGAACCTTTAGCGCCTCAAGTTCATTGAGGTCTTTTTGATAAAGCTGCTTTATTGAATTTTGCGGGTCAGGATCATAGGCAGGCATCTCTGGATATTTCGAAATGTCAGTTTCTAGCTTTGAAATTTGTTTTGGAAGCTCTTCCAGATCATGATTTATCTCTTGAATACCAAGCTGCAGTCGATCATAGACAAATTTTGATAAGTCCTCACCAATATCCGCCAAACGCTCTGGGGGCACTGAATATTGATCAGTCTCGTAAGCGAGGCTCCATGAGCCACAAAAAATATAAAGCATTAAAAAAACAAACTTCATTATCAGTCCCATTTTGAGATTGTGACAAACAGGGCTAACACCCAACAGCTCGCTCAGCTCCTAAGTTATCCTCCGCCGAACTGAGTTACGTCTGCCTGTATGATTTATTGAGGTTTCAATTTTGATGCCTAAAAGCGCTCTTAAAAGACTTTATGAGCGCTGGCACCTCTAAAGTTATTTAAAATACAAAAAAAGGAGCTCTCTCGAACTCCCTTTTTTGTATTCTACGAAAATCATTTGCTGGAACTAGTATTAACTATTTCCCAGAGCCAAATGGAAATGAAACAGAGAGCATAGCCCCTGATGTGTCGAACTTTGTAAATACAGTGCTGAGATCGGTCTCAGTTCCGCCAGATATCGACTTTGTATATTTAGGAATGATGTAATCTAAATTGACCGAAACATGATTCACAACTTTGTAACCAAAGCCTACTTTCATATTTGTACCAGTCATATCAGAATCCGCTTGGCCCGTGGTCTTAGAGGTAACCTTATCCGAAAAACCATATCCGGCCCAAATACTAAAGCGCCCGAAGTCATAACCAATGATCGCTCCCATGGCTGCTTTGGTGTAATCTGAATCAGCGGTGCCCACAGTATCGCTCTTGTTAGTGCCGCTACCACCGGCGTACTCAACTGCTAGCAGCAGGCCTTGATTGAATCGATATCCAAGACGCGCTCCATAGTCCATTCCTGAGTTTGTTGAACCACTAGAAGTTCCACCGATGTCGGTATACTTTACAGTCGACTGATCGTAACCGATAAAAGGTTCAGCCAAGAATCCCGCTTTTGCTTGAACACCAAAAACTAAAACTAAAATCGTTAATAACTTATTCACAAGGGCCTCCTTAAAAATAAAACCCACATACAGAATGCGGAATAAGTATGCAGAAGTCATTAAAGTACGAGTTTTCAATACCTTCCGATTGTTCGGACGGATTTATCACCATCAAACACGACATGTTTGCTATCCCTTGGGCCTGGCCCTTGCTCCGAAATAACCCCCGCTACCGCAGCAAGGTCAGAGCCTCCAGCCAAGGTGTCATCAGCTTTTGCAGTTGTTGGCGACTCTCATCTGGGAGATAGGGTTTGAGTTCGCTCAGTGCACGCAGAGTCGTGACCTTGGCTGCAAAGTCCAGCTCCGTTCCATCACTGTCGACATAGAATTCACTTTTAACGCTATAAAGATTTCTATTCATTGCATAGTAAATGCTTTGTGCGGACCACAGGTAAGATTCAATTTGTGAAATCTCATAGATTTTCACAAGAGCACTTATCACATATGCTTGGGTTTCGACCCGGATCACGCCGTCCTCCCCTGCCGTCTGCGAAGTAAGGTCGTTGGCATATTTAACCAACGACTGTGAGGTCCGCATTTTTTTCGCCAGCAAGTTCGCAAGTGCGACACTGAGATTCTTGATATCCTGTCGCCCCGAAATCAACGAATCCAGTGGCCGCGTTCCTTTGCTGTTTTTCTTTAATAATATCGTCGACTGTGTGTTTTCAACGCCATTAAGTGCCTCAATAAATTCGCCAAGGGCCAAAATAAATTTGGCCACCTCGCGGGCCTCAACATAGTCAGATTTCTTGCCGTTCTTGATATCAACAATCCCCGCCATAATAGGCGTCTCTAGGCTATCGGCCAAATACTGATCTGCCCATAGCATCTTGTGATCGAGAGTTAACAAAAAAACCGGTGTCATTTTCTTTTTGAGGTCCTGCAGTAGAACCGAGACCGTTCCCACGTTAAGAGCAAAAAGTTTGTCCTTCGGAAAGAGGGGCTGCAGCAATGACGGATCCTTTGCGTCTTTGGTCAAATCTTGAGCTTGAATAGATCCCAAAAGACGTTCGAAGCTGGTTTTCTTCCAATCAGCAGTAAATAGCAAAGACTGACTTAGTCCCTTAATCTGCATCGAAAAGCCTGAGGCCGAAAAGTCACGCTGATAATTCATCTGCGGCGATGCAAGAAATGGATTTTGCAAAGTAATACGGTCAGGTACTCGGTAAGAAAATATTGGCGTCTTTGCCGTTTCGAATTTAGCAATGTCCAGAAATGTGCCGCGATGACCAACTGGCGCGAGAAGAGCTGGCACCAGTTGATCTCGTGTATTGCGATAGCCTCCAAAGGCAATAATTTTATTTATCTGAGAAAGGGCCGATCGAAAAGCTAGCTCATCTTTCGGAGGAGCATTTTGCATTAAATAAACATTTGCAGTAAGGGAGCTTCCTGCGACATCGCCACTTAACTCAAGAGACTGAGGTAGAGGCTCAATACGTAAATCTGCTTGCCGAGATGCCGCGATCTTCACATAAGAAGCCTCGAAGCCCGGCACCTTTCCGTTTGTTGTAGGAAGTATCTCTTTTGCCCATGAGCGCGCCGCCCGGTTTAAATAGCCCTGAAAATCCGCATGGACGTTTGCGATACGCCCTGCTTTTGCATGCCAGGCAATCTCTATCTCTTCAGCGAAGGTCTTCGGCATTTTTATGACGAACTCTCGAACAAAGCTTTCGATTGAGGCTGATACATAACCTAACGTCTTCTGGTTAATTTCTCTTTTTAAGCGCCCAACTCCATATTTTTCAATCTTCGGAAAAACAAAAAACTTCTTAATTGCACCGTCGACAGGATTACCATAGCAGCCGCGACTTCTAAGACACTCAAGACTCGATGAACTCTGTCTATAAAGAAAATTATATAGCTCTAGATTTGTTGGCTTAAATTCTTGAATACGCTCCTGCGGAGTCAAAACGAGCCAAACATCAACAATCACCGTCAGCGCCCCTTGAGCATCCTGTGTTTTATCCAGAGCTCGGCCAAGACTCTCTCCTTGAGCTATGCTGCGGGCGAGTTGTGGACTCAGTTTTATCTTAAGCTCATCAATCGCAATTTTAATAACTGCGATCACCTTCGACAAAGTTTCTGCTCGTCGTAAATCTTTCACAAGAGAATCTAACGTCGCAAATAGCGGATCCGTATTTTGAATCAACTCGGCTTTAAATCCTTCCCCGATTACCCGCGGAAGTTGCATTTTGGGAATGTCTGCAATGATAATCTTAGTGAAGCTTTTTGCATATGCTAAAAGCCCCTCAAGTCCACCGCTGGATGGTGGTGGGAGCTTGCTCCCCAACCCTGCCACATGTTTTAGAATCACCGGAAGCGCCGCCTTCATTTGAATAAGCACTTCAGTCAGCTTGCCTTGAACCACCGGCTCGACCTGGGCGGCGGCCAAGTTTATAAATGGACTCTCGCCCATATCTGCCATCGGAGTCGCCCCCGGCGCTTGATAAAAACGACGAATCCAAGAAAGTCCCTTTTCTCGCAAATTCGGACGCTGATTTTCATCCCCGATTCTAATAAGGTTCTCAGCTTGAGTAAAGTAGGCTGCCGTAGAAACAGTTCCCTTCCACTCAAGATTCGGAGGCTCTTCTCCCAATTCACGCAAACGCAAATTCAAAC
>JAMIQD010000286.1:0-25430 GCA_035914755.1 Pseudobdellovibrionaceae bacterium
AATCCTTTCAAGGTTCTAAGGGAGGTGTGGCAAAAATCTGTTAAAGACTGATGCTTTTGCAGAACCTCAAACTGTTCTTTTGGAAGGTGTGTCGAAGGATTTTTAAAGGAATGTCCGGCGGCCGCTAAAATTTGCCTCTCGTATTCGTTGATATTTGACAGATTCCAGAAGCGCGTTCCCCACGGTGGAGTCTTTTTATAAGAATGGGCGCTGAGCCCCAAGCCCCAATACTCGTCATCTGACCAGTAGAGGAGGTTGTGCCGAGACTCAAATCCAGGAAGACTAAAGTTCGAAATTTCATACTGATGAAAGCCAGCGTTTTCAAGTTGGTTTGAGATAACGTCAAACATGTCGAGCTGCTCATCTTCAAGAGGGCGCCCCTTTGACAGCGGGTGTCCATCCGGCACGGTTAAACAATAGGGACTGATGTGCTTCGCACCCTGCTCAATTGCGATATCGACATCTCGTTTTAAGCCCGCAAGACTTTGTGATGGAAGAGCAAATAAAATATCGAAGCTAAAGTTGAGCTTGTACTTTCTTAGCAGAGCGAGGGTGTCTAAAGTTTGCTGAGCGTCGTGTTCTCGGTGCACGAGCTTTAAGAGACGGTCCTCAAAGGTTTGAGCCCCCACGCTGAAGCGATTGACGCCGGCGCTAAGATACATTTCAAGTTTAGCTTCGTTGACCGTGGCAGGATTAATTTCAAGGGTCGTTTCTGTGTGTGGTCCAGTTGTGTAGCCATGCTTTGCGAGCTCCTGAATTATGGCTACAATAAGCTCAGAGGGGATAAGGCTTGGCGTGCCACCACCAAAGTACAACGTATCAAGAGGGCGCGCAGGGAAGTACTCGTTTTTCTGTTGGATCTCCTTAAAAAGAAGCTCGACGTATTTTTGTGGCGGTAGAATCTTAGATTGTTCATAGGTTGCAAAGTCGCAATAAGTGCACCGCTGAATGCAGTAGGGGATATGAACATAAATTCCAAAACTCATAGGAGTCTTAATTAGAGTATGTCTAAAAAATTTCAACTAAAAAACGGTCTCAAAGTACTTTTGTTGGAATCTCACAAGTCGCCGGTCATTTCTGTGCAAATGTGGGTAAAAACCGGCAGCGCAGATGAAAAAAGAGGAGAAGAGGGGATTAGCCACTTTATAGAACACTTGGTGTTTAAGGGAACACGCAAGTATAAGGTCGGCGAAATCGCATCCATTGTTGAGGCCTCAGGCGGCGAGCTAAATGCCTACACGTCGTTTGATCAAACCGTCTTTTATGTAACAATTTCCAAACAATTTTCGGATGTCGGTCTAGATGTCATCAGTGAAATGATGGGCTTTCCAACATTTGACGCTCAAGAAATCGACAACGAAAGAGAAGTTGTTATTGAAGAAATAAAACGAGGCCAGGACAGTTTAAGTCGTGCGGGCAGCCAGCTAATGTTTTCTACCGTGTTTAAGGGGCATCCCTACGCTATCCCGGTTATTGGTTATGAAAAAAATATTCGAAAGTTTTCAGCAAAGAAAATTGCCGACTATTTTCATGCGCGATATGTTCCGCGCAATATGTTTTTAGTTGTTTCGGGAGACTTTCGCTCTGCCGAGATGAAAACAAAAGTCGCCAAATATTTTGGCGACTTTAATGACTACAAAGTGCGAAAAACAACTCGTTCTAAAGCAGCAAAGCCAAAAAAAGCACAAATAAAAGTGCAAAAGTCGACTTTTGAGCAAACCGTTGCATATCTGGCTTGGCCTGCGCCAAACGTAAAGCACCAAGACGTGCCCGCACTTGAAGTACTTAGCTTGATACTTGGACAAGGCGACAGCTCTCGCCTTGTAAATGTTTTACGCATTGAAAAGCCGCTGACAAACTCAATTGGGGCGTATGCTTTTACACCCCAAGACCAAGGTGTTTTGGCGATTTCGATGGGATTAAATTCAGAAAATCTTGAGGAGTCTTTAGAGAAAATCAAAGAGCAGATTGTTGATATCGTAAACACACCACCGTCAGCCTCGGAGATGCAGAAAGCCATGACAAATTTGGCTAGTGAGCAAATATACTCTCTCGAAAGCGTTGATGGGATTGCCAGGAAAGCCGGAACTCTCGAGTTTTATATGGGTGATCACGAATACTTTAAAAAGTACCTAAAACAAATCTATTCACTGAAGCCAGAGGACATTTCACGCATCGCCAAGAAATATTTTACTGCAGCGAGCTTAAGTCTTTGCATTCTTTCGAAAGAAGATGAAAAACAGAACCAAAAGCTTGGCCAAAAATTTAGCCGCGAGCTGAAAGCCGCTCTGACCAGCACAAAGAAGCCAAAGTTGGCCCCAGTTAAGTTTAAGGCCCAGAAGCTTTCTCTTAAGGCGGGATCTGGAGAGGCCACAGAAATCGAAGAAATTGCATTGTCACCAGGAGTGACGCTGCTATTAAAAGAGCAAAGAGAAACGCCAACGGTTTCTGTGCGGGCTGGATTTCTTGGAGGACTGCGCGCCGAGCCGCAGAATCTTGAAGGACTAACGGAGCTTTTTTCTCGGTCTTGGACCGGAGGCAGCAAAAAGTTTTCTGAAACAGAGCTGAACCTAAAAATAGATGAAATGGCGGCGGGTCTGGGCGCCTTTTCCGGAAGAAATTCTGTCGGCCTTAGCATGGACTATTTGTCTGTATACGAAGAAAGAATGTACGAACTTTTTGAGGACACTCTTTCCGCCCCACTCTTTGATCAGGAGGTCATTGAGCGCGAACGCCACATTCTTGAAAACCAGATTAAGTCGCGAAACGACAACCCATCACAGCTAGCAATTCTTCAGTTTATGAAGACAATCTTTGACGGTCACCCATATGCGAGAGACATGATGGGCACGGCAGACTCGATAAAAAACATAAAATCAGGCGACATCAGAAACTACTACGATAAAATTGTGAACTCTCAAAACTTTACCATCGCCGTAGTGGGCGATTTTAATAGGGATCGATGGATAAAAAACCTCAAACAATTAACCGGACATTTGCCAAAGGGGCAAAAGTTTAACGGCAAATTCAAGCTAGATTCAATTAGCCAAGAGCACTATCTATTTCAGGAGTCAAAAAAAGAACAAAGCCATGTTGTTGTTGGAATGCGTGGTCTGACCATTGAATCAAAAGAACGATACACCCTAGAGGTTCTGCAGTCGATTTTGTCGGGGCAAGGCGGGCGTTTGTTTATTGAGCTTCGCGACAAAAACTCGCTCGCCTACTCCGTTGCACCAATGCGAATGGAAGGCCTTGAGGCTGGTTATTTCGGGGCCTACATTGGGTGCTCCCCTGAAAAAGTTAAAAAGGCGATTGCGATGCTGAAGTTAGAATTTAAAAAATTGATAGATTCCCGCGTGCCAGAGCAAGAGCTATTGCGAGCACAAAGGTATATCGTAGGTCGTCATGACATAGATCTTCAGAGAAAGAGCGCCATTGCAAACAGCATTCTCTTTGACAGAATTTACGGCTTAGACCCCCGCCAAGGTCTTGATGTGGCAGAGAAATATTTTGCAGTGACCTCCGCAGATCTGCAGGCGCTGGCAGAAAAGCTGTTTAATCAACACTTTATCGTCAGCGTGGTGGGGCCGCAGAATCCTTTCTAGGTCAAAAGTCCAAGACGAATTTAGTTTTTTGCGCCTCTGAATTTAGATTCTGGTACAATAAAACGGTGAGGGCGTTCGTCGTGTTTCATAATGAGACAGGGCTGAGTTGTTAGGGCGATGGAAGATAAAAAGACGAAGTCAGAAGCATTGACAGATCTGCTTGTTTCCCCGAATGAGTTTTTTAAAGACCTTGTCCGGCAAGGCTTCGTGCAGAGAAGACTCGAAACCTATCCTTTAGTCGAAACATATTTGGTGGACTTACTTCAACACTATCTTGAGGCGCGAAATCTTTTTGATACAGATTTTGATGAGTCCGGAAAGAAAAATCCAAAAACACTGGCAGAGATGTATCTTTATGCCAATACAACAGAAGATCAGGTTTTAAGAGTTGAGCTTCTAAAAAAACTAGGTGACCGATCTTTGTATATGAGCGGATTTTTCGGAGACTCGTTAAATAGAAAAGTAGTAGACGTAGAATATTACGTAAGCATGGGCGGCGTCGCCTATGCGGCCTTAGCAGCGCAAGTTCGCCAGGACACGTCGGCGAAGGTCTACTCAACAATATCACGACGCTTTATCGACTTTGTCGATGTTTTGACTCACATCAGTCACAACTCGTTTATTAAGAGCAACGAAAGTATTTTGCGACTTTACGACAGGTATTTGACGACGGGATCTGAGCTAGCCCGCGAAAAGCTTACTGAAATGGGAGTCCTACCCATGAGTCAAGACCAGGCTAAGCAGGGACGGCAGTATTAATCTCGTGACTGTATTTAGCCCATTGGATATTCTACCCGCATGTTGGGATTCAGTTTGCCAGAGATTTTGTTTTTAGCGGTTTTGGCCTTGGTGGTTATCGGGCCCAAGCAACTTCCCGAGGTCGCAAGAACTTTGGGCCGATTTCTAAATGAGCTTCGAAGAGCTTCAAATTCATTTACCGAAGAGTTTAAGTCTCAAGTAAAAGTAGATCCTATTCGGCTTGAAGAAAAGCCGCTGCCCCCACACTATTACAACCAACCTCAAGAGCCAACAGAAGAAGCCGCAGACGGCGTTGCCGACGAGGCCGAGAAAACAAAGCCTACTTCGGGGCATGAAGACATATGATCGAAAACGACCAACAACGAGACGAAAAATACGAAACCCTGATGGGCCACCTCACTGAGCTGCGAGTCCGTGTTATCAATTGCGGCTATGCCCTGATAGCAGCAACGGGTGTATGCTACGGCTTTAGCGAGAAGATTTTTAATTTTGTAAGACAACCAATCGCACCCTACCTTCCAACGGGAGGCCTTGTGTTTACAGGGCCTATGGATAAATTTATTGCGCATTTGAAGCTCTCTTTTGTTTGTGGAGCAATTTTATCTGCTCCTCTGTGGCTTTATCAGATTTGGCTTTTTGTGGCCCCTGGTCTTTACGCAAAAGAAAAGAAATTTGCTACGGGCTTTATCTTTTCTGGAACGACGTTGTTTTTACTAGGCGCGGCCTTCGCCTATTTCGGGGTCTTGCCGATGGCCTTCCATTTTTTGATGACCTATGGGGGGGACGTCGACAAACCGATGATCACGATTGATCATTATATGTCGTTTTTTACTCAGATGTGCTTAATGTTTGGATTAGCTTTCGAGCTTCCATTGATACTGACAATGATGGGAATAATGGGAATCGTGACCCAAAAGTTTCTTCGCGATAACCGCCGCTATGCAATTATGACGTTGGCTGTTGCTGCGGCAATCATTACGCCGCCGGATCTTTTGAGTATGGTAATGATGTTGGTACCGATGGTATTGCTTTACGAAATCGCGGTCTTTTTTGTCGGATTCTTCGAGCGAAAACGCGAAAGTGTTGCGGTCAACGAGCGCGAATAGCGCCGCATCTCGATTTCGTTGATAAAAAATCACGGCACCCGCATTTTCTTTTTTTAAAACTCGCCCAATGCTTATCCTTTCCAGTCAAACAAAGGGGAAGATATGGCCTCGTGTCGCTACCTGCTCATCGCCACACTCGTAAGCCTCAGCTGTATTGCAAAGGGATATCTTTATGAGGACGAGTTTTATCAAATGGGATCAAGTTATGTATCTCTGCTCAATGGGCTTTCGAATGAGAGCCTAGAGACGCTAGCGCCAGAACAGAAGGCGTTTTGTCAAAAACGCTATGAAAAAATTCTGCGTGACGAGCTTATAGATATAAGAATTCCGATCGGCTACTTTGATTGGACCATTGGCAAAGAAGTTATTAAGGGCGGAAACAACTATGGATTCAGTCCCTCGATCGACTTGGGGGCCTACGCGGCGATTCGGAGCTTATTAACGCGTTCGTGTGCGGGCCGCGCTCTCTTTTGCGGTTTTGATCAAGAGAAGGATTATGTTTTTTCGAAGGCAGTTGTGATTCGCGGAAAAACATATCGCGCTAGAGTGCAGATATATTTTTCTTCTGAGTCGGAATTTTTCGATAAAAATATTGGAAGAAAAGGCCGAGAGCAAGAGCTGCGGTCAGATTACATGGAACGATTCTTTGTCGGCGCCCTGCAGGGTGCGGACGCCGTCTTTTATCTTGGTCACTCACGAAATGGGGGTGGCCCCGATTTTAATCCTCCGGTTCTCATGGCCGGAGAAAACAAAGTTAATTATAAGGGCTTTTACAAAATACAACGCCCTGGTTACCACATGATGATGTCAGCCCTGTCTAGCGGCTCTCAACCCGCCATATTGGGTCTGATGTCCTGCGATTCTCGGGATCACTTTCTGTCGCCTCTTCGAGGAAAAGCTCCTGGGACCGGAGTGATAACTTCGACGGCCGTTATCACGGTTGAAGAGGTTTTTACAGCCCTCATTGGTGGAATTGATGCAATTCTGCGAGGCCAGTGCCAAAAGGGATTCTACAAGTCTCTTCGAATGACGGCGCGTAATCAGAGGTACATTACGATGGACGGCATGTTTGAGTAGCGAGTAGGCGCATTAGGGATCTTCAAACTTGATGAGAATCGTGCCGGTCTCAACGCTGTCGCCTTGTTTGATGCAAATCTCTTTGATTTTAACATCTCGGGAGGAGCGCATTTCGTTTTCCATCTTCATGGCTTCCATAATTAGCAGGGGCTTATTTGCTTTCACAATATCCCCTTGCTTGGCAAAAATCTCGATAATCTTTCCAGGCATTCCGGCCTTGAGCTCTTCATCTCCGCCAAAACCGCTTCCCTTTTTTAAGGAGGCATGAAGAAGCATTTCGTCATTAAAGATTTTAATTGTTCTAAATGAGTTCCTAGCGAAAACCGTATAGTCCGTATCTTTTCCAATGACATCGATCAGAAACGATTTTCCTTCGAATAGAAAGCTTACGTAGGCTTCGGCAAATTTATAGTCATTTTTAGAAATATCGTAATGAACCCAGTCTTTGCCATTTTCTTGCAGAGAAATTTTCCAAGAGACCTTGTGTTCAGTGACATCTACTTTGTAGGTGCGACCCTTAATTTCGGCTTCGAAATACATAACTATGTCCTTAGTTGAAGTTTGCGGCCCGTGCGCTTCCAGTTGGATGAAATATTGAGCTGGCGCACGTCCTTTGATTTGCGATCGTTGTATGCAGTAATCGCCGCGGCGATTAAGAACATGGGATCTTCGATCTCCTTGAACAGCAAAGGCTCTAGAACCTCGAAGTTCTTTTCAATAAACTGGGTCGTATACGACCCATCCCTAAACTTCGGATGATCTAGAATAGTTTTATGAAGAACGATGTTGGTTTTAATTCCGGTCAAAACAAACTCCGTTAAGGCCCGCTGCATCCGATCGATGGCCTCGTCCCTGGTTTCACCAAAGGTAATCACCTTGGCGATCATGGGATCATAATAGATGGGCACTTCATACCCAGGGTAGGCGTAGGAATCGACGCGCAAAAAAGGCCCCTGTGGATGCCGGCACGCTCGAATGACTCCGGGGCTGGGCTTATATGTTACTGGATCTTCGGCGCAGATTCGAGCTTCGATAGCGTGGCCCTTTTGCTTGATGTCTTCTTGCTTGAAGCTGAGTGGGCGGCCCGCAGCCACGAAAAGCTGCTCTTTTACCAAGTCAAATCCGGTAACAATTTCAGTGATCGGGTGCTCAACCTGAAGACGAGTATTCATCTCCATAAAATAGAAATCTTTGGTGTGATTATCAAAAATAAATTCAATAGTTCCCGCGCCGACGTAATTAATTTGTTTGGCAGCCCGAACCGCGGCAGCTCCCATTTTCAAGCGCACTTCGTGAGGAACCGAGGGTGACGGACACTCTTCGATAATTTTTTGATTTCGACGCTGAACCGAGCATTCTCGTTCAAAGAGGTGAACATGATTGTTGTGTTTGTCGCCGAAGACTTGAATCTCGATGTGTTTAGGATCGTTTACGAACTTTTCAATATACACGGTCGGGTTCGCAAAATAGTTTTGACCTTCAGACCGACAGGCGCGATAGGCGCTTTCAAGCTCCTCCGTCTTGCGAACGACGCGCATGCCTTTTCCGCCACCACCAGCCGTTGCCTTAATGATGATTGGTAGCCCAATTTTTTCTGCAATCTTTAGGGCCTCTTCGACGGACTCTACGCCGCCATCACTTCCAGGGACGGTAGGGACACCCGCCACCTTCATGAGGGCCTTCGAAGAGATTTTGTCTCCCATGGCATCAATATTTTCTGGGGTGGGCCCAATGAAGTTAATTCCAGCCTCTTGGCAGGCCCTGGCGAAAGTCGTATTTTCTGACAAGAAACCATAGCCTGGATGGATGGCATCCACCTGCGCCGTTTTCGCTGTCTCAATTATTTTACGATAATTGAGATAGCTTTCTTTAGAGGGAGAAGGGCCGATGTGATAGGCCTCGTCGGCCAGAAAGACGTGCAAACTATCACGGTCCGCATCGCTAAAGACAGCGACGGAGGTGATTCCAAGTTCGCGGCAAGCGCGGATAATTCGAATTGCGATTTCCCCTCTGTTCGCTATCAGAATCTTATTGAAAGGTTTCTGCATGCAAATCTCCTAGAGTGGTATGTTGCCGTGTTTTTTTGCTGGCATAACATCGCGTTTATTTTTTAGCATCTCGAGAGAATCGATGACTCGCTTGCGAGTCATCGCGGGCTCGATCACCTCGTCGGTATATCCGAGCTCTGCAGAAACATAAGGATTGCTAAATTTCGCCTCATATTCTGCGGTCAAACGCACGCGCTCTGCGACCGGATCTTTGGCCTTCGCAATTTCCTCTCTAAAGATAATGCTCACGGCCCCGTCGGCCCCCATCACGGCGATTTCAGCCGAAGGGTATGCAAGGTTAACATCAGAGCGAAGTAATTTTGAGCCCATCACGATGTAGGCGCCGCCATAGGCTTTGCGAGTGATAACAGTGACTTTCGGCACTGTTGCTTCGGCATAAGCGTAGAGCAATTTTGCACCATGAGTGATGATGCCGTTCCATTCTTGATCTTTGCCCGGCAAGAAACCAGGGACGTCGACAAAGCTAACGATAGGAATATTAAACGAATCACAAAGGCGAATAAAGCGAGCGGCCTTTCGCGAGGCCTCGATGTTTAAGCAGCCAGCTAGAATATTCGGTTGATTTGCGACAATGCCGACGCTGCGGCCATTGAAGCGGGCAAAGCCGACGATGATGTTTTGGGCGTAATGTTTATGAATCTCTAAGAAGTAACCCTCGTCAACACACTCCGTGATTACGCTGAGCATGTCGTAGGGCTTTTTTGGATTGTCAGGAATAAGATTATTAAGAGACTCTACGAGTCGGTCGGGGCGATCCTTTGTTGGCAGGGTCGGGGCATCATCTAAATTATTCGAGGGTACAAAGCCCAAAAGTTCGCGGATCATTAGCAAGCAGTGTTTGTCGTCATTTGTAGCGAAATGTGCGACGCCGGACTTTGATGAGTGCGTAGTGGCGCCGCCAAGCTCTTCTTTTGTGACCTCTTCGTGGGTGACGGTCTTAATGACGTCCGGGCCAGTCACAAACATGTAGCTTGTGTTTTTCACCATGAAGATAAAATCCGTAATCGAAGGGGAGTAGACAGCTCCGCCGGCGCAGGGGCCCATGATGGCGGTAATCTGAGGGATAACTCCAGAGGCCATCACGTTGCGAGTAAAAATGTCGGCATAACCACCGAGTGACTCAATGCCCTCTTGAATTCGAGCACCACCGGAGTCGTTCAACGCGATAAAGGGGGCGCCATTTTTAAGGGCGAGGTCCATGACTTTACATATTTTGTTTGCCTGAGTTCGGGACATAGAGCCCCCGATGACCGTAAAGTCCTGACTAGAAACGTACACGAGCTTTCCGTTGACGCGTCCATAGCCAGTGACAACGCCATCGCCAGGCACAACAGTTTTGTCCATTCCGAAGTTGGTGCAGCGGTGAGAGACAAAGCGGTCCATTTCAACGAAGCTGCCAGGATCTAACAATATATCCAGACGTTCGCGCGCAGTGAGGCGCCCGCCCTGTTTGTGTTTTGCAAGGCGAGTGGTTCCCCCGCCCTGCATGGCGGAGTCATTTCGTTTTTCGAGTTCAGAGAGGCGTTGTTGCAGAGAATTTGCTTCTTCCATTTATATAAGTCTCCAATTTTCTTTAAGGATATGAGCGGCCATAGAGTCGAGGAAACGGAATGGTCTCGCGGATGTGCGGAAGCCCGCAGATCCAGGCCACGCTTCTTTCAAGACCTAAACCAAAACCGCTACTTGGAACTGAGCCGTAGCGACGGACATCCAAGTACCATTGAAAGTCTTCGTGCTTGAGGCCGTGTTCATCAATTTTTTTCAAAAGAGTTTCAATGCTTTCTTCGCGCTGCCCGCCGCCGATAATCTCGCCATAGCCTTCGGTGGCCAACAAATCAGAGCCCATAGCATAACCACGGTCTTTGGGGTCCTCTTTCATATAGAAGGCTTTGACGGCCTGAGGGTAGTGGTGGACAAAAACGGGCTTATCAAATTTTGACGAGACGATCGTTTCATCGGGGGCCCCGAAGTCGTCGCCGACGACGAACTCAGGATTTTCTTTCAGAATGATTTCGACAGCTTCTTTGTAGTGAAGCTTTGGAAAGGGCGCAATAACGGGTGCTAACTTTGAGATATCACGCTCTAGCACGCGAAGCTCTTCGGCGCGATTTTTTAATACGCGCTGGACAATATACTCCACAAACTGCTCAGCGAGCTCCATGTTGTCATACATATCATTGAAGGCCACTTCGGGTTCGACCATCCAAAACTCGATAAGATGGCGGCGGGTTTTGGATTTTTCAGCGCGGAAGGTGGGGCCGAAGCAATACACCTTGCCAAAGGCGCGGGCCGTGGCCTCCATGTAGAGTTGTCCAGACTGAGAGAGATAGGCCTTTTCATCGAAATATTTTGTTTCGAAGAGGTTTGAAGTTCCTTCGCAGGCAGAGGGCGTAAAGATCGGCGCATCGGTTAACGTGAAGCCGCGTCCATCAAAAAAATCTCGTATCGACATAATGATTTCGTGGCGCACACGCAGAATAGCGTGTTGACGCTTGGAGCGGATCCAAAGATGCCGATTTTCCATTAAAAAATCAGTGCCGTGCTCTTTGGGCGTGATGGGATAGTTTTCTGATTTTCCGAGAAGCTCGGCTTCGGCGACGCCAATTTCGAACTCGCCCTTGCGCTTGGGGTGCTCGCGAACAACCCCGACAATTCGTACGGAGCTTTCCTGAGTCATTTGATCAAACAAGTCATAGGCCGCATCCCCGCAGTCCGCTTTGAAGAAGACGCAGGGAACGATACCTGTGCCATCCCGAAGTTCTAAGAATTTTACCTTACCCGAAGAGCGCGAGTTGTAGGCCCAACCCTTCAGCTCGATTTTTTGGCCTACGTAGTCCTTGAGATCTGAGATGTAATGCCTCATGAGAAAGCCCTTTCCAAGTGAATCAAACCTGGATTTTTACCATGAGGAGAAGCAGAATCTCACTGGAAAATTCGGACGCACAGCAACGCTCCAAGGCGCCGCGCTATGGATTTTACTTTTGCAGCTCTTGGAGGGCCTTGTTGATGTTTAGACGACCTAGAGTTTGAACCTTATACTCGTGGTAAGGGGCAATGTCGACGGACCGCAGCAGCGCGTTTTTAATTTCTGCAAGTGAGGCCGTGGGTTGCGCGCTCCAGAGGAGGGCTGCGGCACCGCTGACAAAGGGTGCCGCCATCGAGGTCCCGTCCATATGTCCAATGCGATTGTTAGTTAGCGTGCTCAAAATTTCTGCGCCCGGCGCAGCGAGATGAACAAGGCCGAAGCCTCGATTGGACCAAGAGGGCATAAAATCATTGGAGTTGGCAGCGGCGACAGTGATTTGGTTCGGGAGATTAAAGGCCGCCGGGTAATCAGGGGAGTAATCAAGATCAATGCCGTCATTTCCGGCAGCAACGACGACGAGGACGCCGCGGTTGTTTAGCTCTACAAAAGCATTTCGAAGAGAGGCCATACAAGGAGCCCCGCCCCAGCTAGCATTGATAATTCGGGCACCTCTGGAGCTTGCGTATTGCATAGCCAAAATGGCGTCGCCAATGGAGCCCCCATTTCTTCCGTCGATGAAGGGTGCGGGAATAATTTTGGCCTTGGGCGCGAGGCCCTTGATAGAGCCGGCACCATGATCAGCGGCGATGATCCCCGTAACGTGGCTGCCATGATCACTCGGGGTAGAGCCAGAGCTGGGATTAGAAATAAAACTATGTCCAAAATAATCATCAACGTAGCCATTGCCATCATCATCAAGGCCATTGCTGGGGATTTCGCCAGAGTTGATTTGAATACGAGGGGCGAGCTGTGCATTATTAACATCAACATAAGAATCAATAACGCCCACTAAAACATTTTGCCCATAAAAGCCCTTATTCCAGAGCGCCTCGGCCTCAACTAGGTCCTGCCCCCAGTTATCCCCGGCCACTGACGAAACAGAGATGTGGTCGTTGTTACTCTCAAGATGGACAACTCGGTCATATTCAACTTTGCGAATGTTTTGCAAATTGGGCTCGATAAATTTTTTCTTAAAAGTAGCGGCGCTGGGAGCCACCTCAACCGTGAACTCACCGGACTCCCACTGCACAATAAAACGATTGTTGAGCGTTTGACCTGAGCACGAAGTGCTGCCGAGCGAATCGGAGTCAAAGACGGAGCTTGTTGTTTTTTGAGAGCACGCAGCCAGAGCGATGGCTAGCAAAAACCATAAGGCGCGAACATCCATGTTTTCTCCCGAGGAACCTTCCTGGTCCCATCAGTGGGACAAAGAGAGGGCAAACCCTCGGTTAGCTCATCGGTGCATTTTGAAAAACATATAGTCTGGAATCAGAGCAGGATGTTGGTCTAAATAGACTGGACGAAATCCCTTAAGAACCCCGTAAATTGCTGTTCTACCTTTTTGGCAGTGTCGGTGACTTCTTGGTGAGAAAGTTTTTGGCGAGAAATTCCTGCTGCTAAATTAGTGATGCAGCTCAGGGCCGCAACACGAAGGCCGAGATGATTTGCAGCGATGACTTCGGGGACCGTGCTCATGCCGACAGCTTTTCCGCCGACAAGCTTTAGATAGCGGACTTCTGCGGGGGTTTCATAGGTCGGCCCGCTGACACCGCAGTAGATGCCTTTGTGATAGCGAGTGTTTTGTTTTTGAAAAATATGCTCCATTTTTTCAATTAACGTTTTGTCATAGGCTTCTGTCATATCTGGAAAGCGAGGCCCAAGTTCTTTGATGTTGGGACCCATCAAAGGATTTATTCCCATCAAATTGATGTGGTCTTCGATGATCATGAAGTCTCCAGCCTGCATGGTCTCGCCGAAGCCGCCGGCAGAATTTGTTAAAATTAAGGATTCGATTCCGAGCAGGGCAAGGGTTCGGGTCGGAAATACCACGGTTTCCATGGAGTGACCTTCGTAGTAGTGATTTCGTCCCTGCAAAATAACCACGGACTGCGACCCCACCCGGCCAAAAATTAAATTGCCTTGGTGGCCCTCTACGGTTGTTGGCATAAAGTGAGGAATATCTTTATACGGAAGAGTGTGTTCGACCTCGACCTCCTTTACGAAGGCGCCCAGCCCGGAGCCAAGAGTAATTCCGACCCGAGGCTTTGCGGGAGTCATAGAGCGTATGTATTTCACAGTTTCGGTCAGTTTTTGAAACACCATGTGCGACCCTTTTATTCTAAGGTTTTGATTATCAGACTTGGAGTTTTTGGCTTTTGCAAGGAGATATTTACTGACGAAGAGAGCAGGGGTTGTGCGGCGTTTAGATGTTCAGGGTGGTCACCGTGCAGTGTAAAAATAGGCTCACCCGAACGAATCGGATCGCCAATTTTCACATGAAACTCAATTCCGGCGGTCGGCGCTATGATGTCCGCAGTTTGAGCTCTGCCAGCTCGAATGAGGATTCCTGCAATACCAATAGATTCGGTGTTCATACTCTGGATAAAACCAGAAGTTTCGGCTAGCACGGGAATCTTGTGTTTTGGCCGAGGCAACGCCGAAAGCTTTCCGCCATGAAGGCGGCAAAGCTCTTCGAATTTTTTCAGGGCCTCGCCAGAAGTTAAAATCTTCAGAGCAAGATCATAGCCCTCTTGCGCCGACTTTGTTCGTCCTGCTATGTGAAGCATGTGTGCGGAGAGCCAAAGGCTCAGCTCGCGAGTGTCATGGTACAAGTCTTCTCCCGACGGAGAGAGGTGCACTTTTCCGGACATAATTTCGACGCACTCCTCAACCTCGAGAGAGTTTCCGGCAAATCGCCCCAAGGGCTGATCCATGTTTGTGATGAGGGCAACGACTTTTTTGCCATAGCCGTGAGCGATCCCCATGAGTTGTAGCGCTAATTTTTCAGCGTCACTTGGGTCTTTCATAAAGGCGCCAGAACCAAATTTCACGTCAAGCACGAGGCCATCAATTCCCTCGGCTAACTTCTTAGACATAATGCTTGCGCATATAAGTGGAAGGCTTTCGACGGTTGCGGTGACATCCCTAAGGGCGTAGATTTTTTTATCGGCGGGGCAAATTTCTTTTGTTTGGCCAATAAAACAAATTTTGTTCTTCGCGATTGCTTCTTTAAAAGCTTGTAAGTCCAGCTGAGTGTTAAATCCTGGGATGCTTTCGAGTTTGTCGAGAGTTCCGCCTGTATGTCCAAGGCCTCTCCCAGAAATCATTGGAACAGCAACGCCTGCAGCAGCAACGATAGGACCCAGAATTAAACTGGTTTTGTCGCCGACACCGCCAGTGGAATGTTTATCAACCTTGAAACCGGGGATACTTGAAAGGTCGACAACTTCTCCGGAGTGCAACATTGCTCGCGTAAGAGAAAGGGTTTCTTTAGAGCTCATGCCCTTAAAATAAATTGCCATAAGAAGCGCTGACATTTGATAGTCAGGAATCTTTCCTTGGGAGTATCCTTGAATGAAAGTTTCGATTTCGTCTAACGAGAGCTCACGCCCATTTCGCTTCGCTTTTATAATCTCTGCAGGAAGAAAAGCCATTAGTAGTCTCCAACTGCGTGCTGATTTTTCAGAATTTGAACGCCAGAGCTTGTTCCGAGGCGAGAGGCGCCGGCGGCTATCATCGCTTTTGCTGTTGCCAAATCTCGAATGCCGCCGCTGGCCTTCACTTGCAGGGCTTCTCCGACGGTGGCTTTCATCAATTTGACGTCGTCGATAGTGGCGCCGCCGCCGTTAAAGCCCGTGCTCGTTTTAACAAAATGTGCTTTGGCTTCCTGGCTCAGGCGGCAGGCCAGGACTTTTTCGTCGTTTGTTAATAAGGCAGTTTCGATAATGACTTTCACGGCTTTTCCTTGAGCCGCTTGGACGACGCCGACTATGTCGTTGCGAACGTAATCATGTCGGCCTTCTTTCAGAGCGCCGACATGAAGAACCATATCTATTTCGGCGGCGCCGTTTTCAACACACCATTTGGCCTCGAAAGCCTTTGTTTCTGAGCTCATGGCGCCCAGAGGGAACCCGATAACGGCGCACACCAGAACGCCCGAACCGGCGAGAGTCTTTTTGCAAAAGGGAACATAGCTAGAATTCACACAAACGCTGAAAAACTGATTTTCTCGCGCCTCATTGCAGAGGTGCTCGATTTGAGTGAGCGTGGACTCGGGCTTTAAAAGCGTGTGATCGATGTAAGTGGCGAGTGTGTTCAAGCGACCTCCCAATAGGCAACATTGGGAGGTTATCTGTGGTAATCTCGAAAGTCAAAAACCTAACCGACCTTCGTTTTTGAGCCCACTGAGGTCTGCGGTTGAGCAACGGTGGTGTCGGATTCTTTTCCGAGAAAAGTTTTTGCATCGTGCGCAGAGACCTTTCCCTTTTTAACAAGCTCTTCGATGTACTTTTCAAACAAAATCATTCCGCTCGAAGAGCCGGTTTGCATGGCCGAGGGTATTTGATGAATTTTACTATCACGAATAAGGTTGGCAATGGCCTTAGTGTTTCTTAAAATTTCATATGCGGCAACGCGACCTTGGCCATCGGTGCGGGTGAATAGAGTTTGGGCGATAACGCCGCGCAAGCTCTCGGCTAACATTGTCCTAATTTGCTGCTGTTGGCCGGCCGGAAAAACGTCAATGATTCGATCTATTGTTTTCGCCGCGCTATTTGTGTGCAGAGTTCCGAACACAATATGACCGGTCTCTGCTGCCGTTAGAGCAAGAGAGATGGTTTCAAGGTCTCGCAACTCACCCACGAGCAAAATATCAGGGTCCTCACGCAGTGCTGCCTTGAGGGCATTGGCAAATGACTTCGTATGGCTACCAACTTCGCGCTGGTTAATGAGGGCTTTGATGTTGGGATGTACGAACTCGATGGGGTCTTCAACGGTGATAATGTGCGCTTCGCGTGTGGCATTGATGTGATGAATGAGTGAAGCCAACGTGGTTGATTTTCCGGATCCGGTAGGTCCAGTAACCAGGATCAAGCCTTTTTCGCAGTCGATGACATCCATAATAGCTGGAGGCAAATTCAACTCTTTAGGAGTTTTAATTTTTTCTGGGATAATACGAAAGACTGCGCCAAGTCCCTTTCGCTGCATGAAAATATTGCAACGAAATCGTCCGACGCCAGCAAGAGTATAGGCACAGTCTAGCTCCCACTTTTCGACGAAGCCTTTTTTTTGTTTTTCAGAGAGGATTTCGAAGATTAAACCTTGCACGTCTTGATTTGAAAGCTCGCGATAATTTAACGGGATCATATTGCCATGAAGGCGAAGGTAAGGAGGCGCTCCGCTGGTGATGTGCAAGTCAGAGGCCCCTTGCTCCACCATTAGCTTAAATAGCTCGTCAATTGTTGCCATGCGCGAGTTTCCCTTTCCAGAGTTTTTCAGTTATCCTTTCGGATAAAGAAGGCAAAATATTAAATACTCATTGCTTTTATCTCCGGAACTAGACTAAGGCTTGGACTAAGGGATAGGTAGAGGTCAAAATGTCATCAGAAATTCTCATCAATGTGAAGCCGCACGAAACCCGCGTCGCCTATGTCGATAGCGGCATTCTGACGGATCTCAAGATTGAGAGAAAAACCTCCCCGACTTTGGTCGGCTCCGTTCACCGTGGTCACGTTATCCGGGTTTTACCAGGAATGCAGGCCGCTTTTGTCGATATCGGTCTTGATAAGGCGGCTTTTTTGTACGTCGGCGATATACGTGAGGATGTGGATTCTGATTCCTATCCATTCTCTGATATTGATCGCGATGAGGTTTTAGGATCAGAGCAAGAGTCTGATAGCTTTCCATCGGCAAGCCAACAGAATAAAACGCCGATTCAGGAGCTGATCAAAGAAGGACAGTCTATCTTGGTCCAGGTGGCAAAAGATCCATTGGGCACCAAAGGCGCGCGATTAACAACGCACATTTCTTTGCCCGGCCGCTTTATCGTATACTTGCCAACAGTGCGGCATCTGGGAGTCTCTCGACGAATCGAAAACGAGGAGACTCGAGAAAGCTTACGCCACATGGTGCAAAAAATTAACCCACAAGGCGGCGTTATTGTGAGGACGGCGGGAGAGGGTGCGACCGAAGAGAGTCTGCGGTCTGACATCGAATATCTCGATCGCCTCAGCAAAGAAATTTTTAAAAACTACGAAAAAAAGAAAACACCAGGAATGATTCACCAAGAACCAGAGGTGGAGCTGCGCGCGCTGCGTGACCTGATGAACGAGGACGTTTCGAGCGTCTGGGTTGACGACGAAGAGATTCATAAAAAAGTTGTAAAGTTCGTATCTCAGCTTATGCCAAAGTATAAGCAGAACGTTGTTCTCTACGAGGAAAAAAAGCCGCTTTTTGATTTGTATGACATCGACATAGAAATTTCTCGCTCAATGGAGCGAAAAATTTGGCTCAAGTCGGGCGGGTACATAGTCATTGATGAGGCAGAGGCTCTTGTGGTGATTGATGTTAATACGGGTAAGTTTGTCGGCAAGAAGGACCTTGAAGATACGATACTGAAAACCAACCTTGAAGCCGTCCGCGAAATTGCTCATCAGTTGAGGATCAGAAACTGCGGCGGCATCATCATTATCGATTTTATAGACATGGAAAAAGAGTCTCATCGAGAAAAAGTTTTAGATGCCCTGGCGGAAGAGCTGCAGAGAGATCGGGCTAGAACTAACATTGTTTCGATGTCTCAATTGGGCCTCGTTGAGATGACCCGCAAGCGAATACGTCCAAGCCTCATTAAAACCTTATGCGAGCCTTGCTCATACTGTGAAGGCAAGGGGTACATAAAGCGCAAGTCCACGATTGCTAACGAGATCTTCAGAGAGCTTGAGCGTGACGCCGGAATTTTAGAAAACAAGAAGACGAATATAGTTGTCCACTGTCATGCCGGAGTCGTAGATTGGATCTATGAAATGGAAGGCGAAAGCCTGGAGCACATTGAAAAGAAGCTCGGCAAATCGGTGGCATTTAAAATTGAGCCAAACTATCACATTGAACAATACGAAATTTTCTTTGTCTAAAGGGACCCCGCCCAACCTGCTGAAATCATTAGACATATTTTCAATTTATAAGGCGGCAAAACAGATTGCCTTTGCTTCGCGCCAAGGTTAGACTTTCGAACTCCTGAGACGTGCTCAAAAAATAACTTCTAATCAGTTGACAAAGACTGGTGCAAGGTGGCATTTAAGCAAGGCTTATTTCGGGTAGCTGGAGGTTATTCATGTACGCAATTATTCGTACCGGCGGAAAACAATATAAAGTTCAAGCAGGTGATGTTCTTCAAGTAGATAAGCTTGATCAAGATCTTGGCAAAGAATTTAACATCGGTGAAGTTTTGATGATTGGCGGAGACGCTGCAGTTATTGGACAGCCCTTGGTTAAAAACGCTTCTGTTACGGTCATCGTCACGAAACAAGCTAGAACACGTAAGAAAATCGTTTTCAAAAAGAAGCGTCGTCACGGCTATCGTCGTTTTGCGACTCACAAACAAGATTTTACAGAAATTTTTGTAAAAGCAATAACTTCTCCAGATGGAAAAGTGACTAAGTCTGATTCTGAGCCTGTCGTTAAGGATATGGCGGCTGTACGTCTTCAGAAGATTCAAGAGAAGCAAGTTGCTCGTAAGACACGTGTCGAAGCGGCAATTGGCGGTGGAGATGCTGGCGAAGTTTTGAAACAAGAAGCTAAAAAGGTTACCAAGAAAAAGGTAGCTAAAAAGGCAACGGCAAAAAAGACGGCTAAGAAGCCTGCAAAAAAAGCCGGAGCTAAGAAAAAAGTAGCAAAGAAAACCAGCAAAAAAGCATAAACTTTATTTGATTAAACGGAGTTAGAGTCATGGCAAGTAAGAAGGCCGGCGGTAGTACAAAGAATGGTCGCGATTCACAGAGTAAGCGACTTGGTGTAAAGAGATTTGGTGGCGAACAAGTTCTTCCTGGAACAATCATAGTTCGTCAGCGCGGTACAAAATTTCATGTGGGCAACAACGTAAAAATCGGACGTGACCACACGATTTACTCAGTTATCGAAGGACACGTTAAGTTTGAACGTTACTCAAAAGAGCGTTTTAAAGTGAGCGTATACCCTAAGACTGCGTAATTGATACAAGTCGTCAATTAGGTTTGTACAAACAACGCTAATTCCTTTACTAGAAGAGGGGCCGATGATCGGTCCCTTTTTGCATTTCAGCCCTAAGAGTTTAGGTGCGGGACTTTTATATGAAGTTTATTGATGAAGTGAAAATCACAGTTTCCTCGGGTCATGGCGGCCCAGGGGCCGTGAGCTTTCGTCGCGAAGCCATGACCCCTCGTGGAGGCCCTGATGGCGGCGACGGAGGCAAGGGTGGCGATTTGATTTTACGCGCCTCACGCCATGTGAACTCTCTGATCGACATTAGAAATAATAAGAAATATCCGGCTCAAAATGGGCAGCCGGGTTCTGGGGCAAATTGCTCCGGAATGAATGGCGAAGACATGGTGCTTGTAGTTCCCGAAGGCACTCTCGTCCGAAATATGGACGGCGAAGTCCTAATCGATATGACGGGAATCCAAGAGCACGTCTTGTTTAAAGGTGGGCGCGGCGGCAAAGGAAATGCGTTCTTCAAAAATAGCATTAATCAGGCTCCTGAGTTTGCGCAACCGGGCGAGCCTGGACATCAACTTGAAATTAAGCTCGAACTTAAGCTTATTGCGGATGTTGGCATTATTGGTTTTCCGAACGCGGGCAAGTCCACTCTTATTTCGAGAATTTCTGCGGCGAAGCCCAAAATTGCAGATTATCCCTTTACAACACTCACCCCGAATTTGGGCGTAGTAAAAGCAGCTGATTTCAAATCATTTGTGGTTGCGGACATTCCTGGCCTTGTAAAGGGAGCCCATCAGGGCGTCGGACTTGGAATCCAGTTCTTAAAGCACATTGAGCGAACGCGCTTTTTTATTCATTTGATCGATGCGTCTGGCTTGTCAGGTCGAGACCCGATTGCCGACTACGAAGATATTAATAACGAACTCAAAATGTACGACGAGAACAACAAAGAGAAGGAGGGATTTTTTTCTCTCTCTGATCGCCCCCAATTTGTTGTACTTAATAAAATTGATACGTTAGGAGCGGAAGAGCTTGAGCGGCTTAAGCTGACCTTCAAAAAAAGAACCGGCGTAGACCCGCTGGCAATCTCCGCAGTGACAGGTAAAAACATTAAAGAATTAGTTTTAGATTTAACTCGCAAGATTTTTCAAGAGGATGAAGCATGAGAATCGGCATTTTTGGCGGGAGTTTTAATCCTCCACACATGGGGCACATCAACAGCCTTTTGACCGTTCAGAAAAAAGCGGGACTGGACAAGGTTCACGTTATTCCTGCAGCACAAAATCCACTTAAGATGGAAATTGAAGGGCCGTCTGCAGAGCAGCGCCTCGAGCTAGTTCGGCAAGCGCTAAAATCTTACGGAAAACATTTTTTTGTTGATGATCAAGAGCTTCAACGTGGAGGCCTGAGCTACACGATTGATACGGTGGTGAATCTAAGAAAAAACGTGGATCCAGAAGATCTTTACTTGATAATTGGTGCGGATCAGTTTGAAAATTTCAGCCAGTGGAAAGAGTATAAAAAAATTCTTACAGAGGCGAACCTGATTGTTACAACTCGGCCGGGGTGGACTATTCCGCAAGACGCCGATGATCTTCCGGAGTATTTTAAGGATCTCGTTGCTGAATACGACTTCAATTTTATCGAACTAAAGACCGGCCGAAATGTACAGTTTATTCGCCTAGAGGACATCGAGGTATCGGCGAGCGAAGTCCGTAAGCTTCTTCGTGCCAGCCGCCCTGTTGAAAAAGTTCTTCCGCTGTCGGTTGAGTCCTATATTCGCGAGCATGGACTGTATCGCCCGATTGGGGATAAGATTGGGGATTTCGCCAAGTTCACAGCCTTTTGCGGAGACATTTTGTTTTCAAAAAAGGCGATTCAAGTTCGCGGCTTTGATCTCACCGACATTACTGCTCCATCCGAGTATACGCTGATAGCCTCTGGGACGAGCACACGTCACGCCTCTTCAATGGCAGAGAACGTTGTTCAAGCAGTGAAAGAGAAGTACAATGTCCTCCCGCAAAGCATCGAGGGGGTAGAAGAAGGCCGTTGGGTTTTGGTGGATTATGGCTCTTTGATTGTTCATGTTTTCTACGACTACGTTCGACAAGAGTACTCATTAGAAAAGCTTTGGAAAGACGGCAAAGATCTAAATCTAAAAGATCCCTATGTGAAATAAGCATGAAGATTGTTTTGTACACGGTGGCGACAGCCAGAGAGCCCTGGTCCGACGAGGCGGCAAGACTCTACACGCAAAAAATTGCTCATTTTAATAGTTTTGAAATCCAGAACCTGAAGCCAAAAAAATCATCTCGCGACGAAGCAGAGCAGAAAAAGAAAGCTGAATCAGAGCTTATTCTGTCGTCTTTAACAAATGATGATTATGTAATTGTTTTTGACGAGAGAGGGCGAGCGCTAAACTCGTTAGATTTTTCGAAGAAAGTCGAAAACATTCTCGGGAGCTCCAAAAAAAGGGCCGTCTTTATTATTGGCGGCGCTTACGGGGTGTCTGAAGAGGTCAGAGGCAGGGCGCAGGAGATAATAAGCCTTTCTCCCATGGTTATGAATCATCTGCTTGCCCAAACAGTTGCCCTTGAGCAGCTCTATCGTGCGTTCACAATTATTCGGGGCCTTCCGTACCACAATATGTAGTTGGCGAACTAATTGCTGACGACTTTGTCCATGAAATTAGACAAAAAACTTCTTTGGTTAGGGCTTGATGGGTGTTTATTTTGCGGATCATTAGTTCCTAGTTCGGACGGGCTGTGTCTTCACTGTTCGGCCGAATTGTGGCGGTGGTCTGGACGCAAAGAAATCTTTTTTCAACAGCGCCATAAGCTTGCGGTCTACTCTCTGTTTACATGGTATCCAAATCGACAAGCGGTCCTTTCAACACTTTTAACAGCATTAAAAGGCGAGAAATGTAAGGATCTTTGGCGCACATATGCAGAAGAGTTTTGGCGTCGCTATCTGGCGAGCAATCCGCCAAGCGAAAATCGAAAGCCTTGGTTGATAGTTCCCTGCCCTTCGCGGAGCAAGAAAGAGGATCATGCTGCCCTATTTGCAAAGGGCCTTGCTGAAGCGTCAGGCGCAGCGGTGTATTTTTGTTTAGCAACGCGAGATAAGGGAAGATCGCAGAAAACAAAAAGTCGCATAGAGCGCTTAAGAGCAGAATTCGACTGGAGTGAAAATTTTTCAAGAAATCAGTTTCGAGCTCTTTGCTCTGGCAAGAGGGTTATATTTGTCGACGACGTATTTACTACAGGGGGAACAGCCCTGGCCGCATGGAAAGCGCTCGGAAAACCGAAGGATTTTACGATTTGGACACTTGCCCAGAGAGCCTCTCTTGCGGGGCGTCCGAGGATTTGATATAAAGCCAAGATGAGTCATATCAAGCTGTCTGTTGGAGCGCTTCTCTTTATTTTATCTATACTGATAAACCTGGATATCGCATTGGGCGAAGTCAAAAAATCGGCAAATCCTGCGGCCATTGTTTTAAAAGAAGTCAGTAAAAAATATCGCAATGGCAAAATGATTAAAATCGAGACGGAGAAAAAAGTCACCTCAGAGTTGATGGGAAGAACAACTGTCTACGCGGGCCACATTTATTTGGCGCAAGGAAAGTTTCGTTGGGAGAACGACACCCCAGATGAAAGCCTTTTGTTGTTTGATGGAGATAATATTTGGAACGTTCAGTATCCCCCGAAAGATTTAGGCGGAGCGGTCCAGGTAGCGCGGGCGAAACTTAGCAAAACAACCAAATCGCAAATTTTAATGTCGATGCTGATTGGAAGAGAGGCCATCGACAAAAACTTTGAAATTGGGCCGCAAGTGGCCCGCGACGGCGAAATCTTAAGTATCGAACTAAAACCACGCTCTCAAGATGTACGAGTAAAGCAACTTCGCTTGGCCGTAGACACCGCCGCTAAAGAAATTCGAAAAATTTCTTATAAGGATGACGTAGATAATCTCACTGAAATTGAAATGAAAAAAACAGAGTTTTTAAAGACAGAAAATAAAAGTCTTTTTAAGTATAAAATTCCGAAGGATGCTCAGGTGACAAATTTATGAAACAGCCAGCTCAAGAAACAAAAAAAGTTCATTTTATCAGCCTGGGCTGCCCGAAAAACTTGGTGGACAGCGAAATTATGGCTGGAACGCTTCTTAAAGAAGGCTACGAAGTTGTCGGAGACCATGGGGATGCAGACACGGTTATAGTTAACACCTGTGGCTTTATCGAAGACTCAAAAAAAGAATCGATACAAAGAATTCTTGAAATGGCAGAGCTAAAAAAATCTGGTCAATTAAAAAAAGTGGTCGTAGCGGGGTGCCTTACTCAGCGCTATAAGGATGATTTGGTCGAAGGCCTTCCCGAGGCAGATCTCTTTGTTGGCTCTGGGGAGTTTCAGAATATTGCAAAAATCTTAAAAAACTCAGATGGCGGCGACACAAAAAAGACCTTCTTCAATTTGCCGACCTATTTACAAGAAGAAACAACTCCGCGAGTAAATTCTCAACCCGGGCACCGCGCATACCTCAAAATTTCTGAAGGTTGCATGAAGCGGTGTGCTTTTTGTGCAATACCATTGATTCGTGGAAATTTGCAATCTCGCACAATTCAAAACATCGTAAATGAAGCAAAACTTCTCGCAGCTGGCGGAGTTAAAGAGTTAATTATCATTAGTCATGACTTTACTGATTATGGTTGGGATCTGCGTCGCAAGAATCCTGAAGCCAAAGAAAGTCCGGTTGAGCTTTTAAGGGCGTTGACTGAGGTTTCGGGTATAGAGTGGATTCGCCTTCTGTATCTCTACCCAGACGGCATTACTAAGGAGATGATAGAGCTCATCAAGAACAATAAGAAGTTAGTAAAGTACTTCGACATGCCCCTTCAGCATGTCAATGACGACGTACTTAAAAATATGAATCGAAAAATGACTCGCAAAGAGATTGAAGCGGCGCTCAACATTATTCGCACCGAAATACCGGACGCGGTGATTCGCACTCAGTTTATTGTCGGATTTCCTGGAGAAACCGAAGAGCAGTTTGAGGAGCTCTTAGCGTTTATCGCCGAGCAGGAGTTTGATCGCGTGGGCTGCTTTCAATATTCTCCAGAAGAAAACACACCCGGCGGAAAAATGCCGAACCAAGTTGATGAAGAAACAAAGCGGCGTCGCTTCGAGGCGGTCATGGAAGTGCAACAAAACATTTCTCGAGACAAACATCGTGCCTTTATTGGAAAGACGGTTGAGGTCTTAGTTGAAGGCTTTAGCGAAGAAACCGACTTGTTGTTGCAAGGTCGAACGTCACAGCAGGCGCCGGACATTGATGGCGTAGTGTTGATAAATGATGGGCAAGCCAAAGTCGGAGACATGGTTAAGGTGCTGGTTACAGACAGCATGGAATACGACCTTATTGGCGAAATAGTTACTCAATAACCAGAACAGCCTTCAGAGGCTTTTTCATATTGTTTGACCCAAATTGAGTCCTTCTGGCTTTTCAGCGCATTGCTTGCTTTGCGAAACGAAACGGCATTTTTGCGATCAAGGGCGCAGGACTTTTTAAACGCTTCGAGTGCTTGTTCATATTTATGAATTTCAAAATTCATTCGTGCGGCTCCAATCCAACACCTGGCGGAAGCTTTGTCGGCCTCTGTGCATTTTTGGTAATATTTGGCAGCCTCGACATAATTTTTTTGCTCGTCTAATAAATTCGCGTAGGTGTATTGAGCAAACTCTGATTTTGAATGAGCGTTGGCCGCTGCGCGCAGAGTTTTTTTTGCCTCTTCGTCGCTGCCCCCGTTTTTTTATGTCGTTGCCAT